>CALCOW010000478.1 GCA_937899935.1 uncultured Phycisphaerae bacterium | reverse complement strand
TCAAGAACCGAGAGGCATTAACAAGCGCTTTAGAAATTTTGCCTGAATATCTTAAGACGGAGTCTTCTAAAGAAGATAAAGTCACTGATTATCGTGATTGGCAAATTCCTCTTGGTCGTCGGTTTCGAGCGCTGAAGCTTTGGATGGTGATCCGGCACTACGGCGTTGAAGGTCTCTGTCACTTTGCCCGAGATCACATCCAGCAGGCCCAGATGTTTGCCGCTTGGGTCAAGGCTGACGATCGCTTCGCGCTTGCAGCCCCGCATCCAATGACGCTGGTGACCTTTCGACACCTCGGTGGAGACGCAGTGACTGAGCGAATTTTAGAAATTGTCAATGAATCTGGACAACTCTACTTAAGCCACTGCAAACTCGCCGGTAAGTACATACTTCGTATGGCTATTGGCTCGTCCAAAACGACGGAGCAGCATATTGAGCAAGCCTGGAAGGCAATTTGCCAAGCCGCGGAACAGGCGCAGCTCGAATTGGCTTAGTTTCTTTTTGAGCCGTTTCAGCATGTGTGTGGCTTTAAGGGGCAATAACATGCTCAATAAAGCCGTTTTAGTGAGTCGGTTCCCGACAACGATCCAGAAACAGTTTCTCTACGTACCTATTTGAGAGCTATACTCAGGAACGATATGAAGCGAATTGCCTCAATCATGACGCTGCTGGCGGTGTTTGGCTGGTTTCTTAATCCAGCCCTTGCACTGTGTTGCCAAGATTGTGACCAGTGCCTTGACGCGTGTCAGTTCGTTGTTGCACCAACGCCGACGCCCATCGCATCGTGCTGCCGCTCTGGTGACACATGTACGGAGGCACCTCAAGAACAACCTATTGGTCAAGATTGCTGTTCTCAATGTCAGTGCAGTCTTAGTAATGCGCCAACAGCTGAACCGATGTTGGCGACCATCGTCGTGCAGTCTGACCATCGGTACGAGTTGGAGTTAAGTGCCGTAGCTTTGCCGACGATGGGCATGGTCCAGGAATTGAAAGTTGGACTGAGCCCGGAGCCACTGGGCGAACCACCAGGTAAGCAACGACTTCTACAGATACAGATCCTGCGACTCTAAGAATAAAACTCAATGTAGCGACCCACATCCTCCAACCGGTAGGGTGCGGTTGTTGTGTGTTTTATCTTTTCATAGAGAATCGTCAGGAATATATAGATGTCATACAAATCAGAGCCCCGAGACCAGGTCACCAATACGGTGAATGCACCATCGAGACACTGGTGGTCTCGGGTTATTTTGCCTTGTGGACTTCTCGCTGTTACCGCAGTGTTGCTGGTGTTTAGTGGGCAAGCGACCTTTCAGAAGAAAATCCCTGTCAAAGTGTTTCCAGTCATTGGGCAAGTCAAGTCGCCCCTCAATGCTGAACAGCAGCAGGAGAGCGACATTCTTTTTCAAGCTGCTGGCTGGGTTGAACCAGATCCATTTGCGGTGAATGCAAGTGTTCTTATTCCTGGTGTTGTTGAATCGATTCGGGTGCTCGAGGGGCACCAGGTTGCGAAGAATGAAGAGTTGGCTCGCCTGATTCCTGACGATGCCCGTCTTGATGTGATGCGTGCCAAAGCTCAACTTGATTTCAAAAAAGCAAGGAAACAACAAGCATTGGCTGTTATGGAGCAGTTGCATGCTGAACGCTTGGTGATGGAAGATCAGCTGGCACGCCTCGAAGAGGCCTATGCGGAAGGCGCTGCGACTGAACGTAATGTTGTACAACAGCGACTCAAAATTGATGCCCATATGAAGCAATGTGATGCTGCTGCTGTTGTGGCGGGTTCTATTGCTGATGCCGAGATCGAGATTGCTGCAACTGAGTTAGCAACGGCCGAGTTGTCGTTGTCACGGACGGTGATCAGATCACCGATTGATGGAGTTGTCTTAGAGCGACTCGCAGAGCCTGGGATGCCTCGATCACCAAACATGAACCACACTGAAATGGGTTATATCGTGCGACTTTATGATCCAACCTCTTTACAAGTGCGAGTGGATGTGCCTCTGAAGGAAGCAGCTCGAATTGGCGTAGGGCAACCAGCAGAGGTCATTGTTGATGTTCTACCCGGAAGAATCTTCGAAGGTGAGATCACGCGACTGGTGCATAAAGCAGATATACAGAAAAACACCATAGAAGTGAAGGTGAAGATCAAAAACCCTGAAGCAGAGTTAAAGCCAGAGATGCTCTCGCGTGTTCGTTTTAGGAAACCGCAGTCTTCTGAGACATCATCGCAATCAAATCTCGTTCGTCCACTGTCACTGCCTTCATCACTGGTTGGCAAACAAGCTGATCAGAGTGATCGCGTCTTTGTTCTTGATACGGCGACTCAAACGGCACAAATCCGTGTTATCGAACTAGGTGAGTCCTTGCCAAACGGATGGGTCATTGTGAAAGCTGGGTTGCAACCTGGTGACCGCGTCATCGTGACTGAGGGCAACAAGATCGAGGCGGGGGAAATGGTTGCAGTCGAAAATGAATGGGACGGGCAAGTAGATCTATGAATGACGCAATGATCCAATGCGAAAGTCTTGGCCGCACCTACCGTCGCGGTGATGTTGAGATTAAACCCCTGCGTAATGTTGATCTGTTGATCAATAAAGGTGAGTTCGTAGCGATGATGGGGCCATCTGGTAGTGGCAAAACGACACTCTTAAACATTATTGCGGGTATCGATCGTCCAACCAATGGGCGTGTCCTTGTCAACGGCGTTGATATCAAGAGTTTGTCGAGTGCTCGATTGGCAGACTGGCGGGCTAAGACGGTTGGTTATGTGTTTCAGCTCTACAATCTCATCCCTGTACTGAGCGCCTACGAGAATGTTGAAGTACCACTCCTTTTGAAGCGGATGTCTCGTAAAGCGCGACATGCGGCTATTTCTGAAGCGATGATCCGTGTTGGCATCGCAGATCGATCAGATCACTATCCAAGACAACTCAGTGGAGGCCAGGAGCAGCGTGTTGCGATCGCGAGAGCAATCGTTACCAAGCCCTCCCTGTTGGTTGCCGATGAGCCAACAGGAGATCTTGATTCACACGCAGCGATCGAAGTGATGGAGTTGATAAAGCAACTTAACACAGATTTGGGAATGACTGTGCTTATGGTGACGCATGATGATTCAATCGCCGGCCATGCTGGAAGATTGATTCATCTACTCGATGGCCATGTCACAACTGCTGATACAAAGATTGCGGGGCGTATTGCATGAGTGCCTGGCTTCCAACACGCTTTTGGCCACTGGTTGTTCGTCAGATTAAAGGTCGATCAATACGAAGTGGCCTCACCATTGCGGGCGTTGCAATTGGCCTTCTTCTCTTTGTTGTTATTGAGGGTCTTCAGTATGGAGTCGAGGTAGCAACCGAGCCGGATGAAAACGATACGACCCTGGTTGTGTATCGAGAGAATCGATACTGCCCAGCTACAAGTACGTTGCCAGAGGTCTACGAAACACGCATTTCAGAATTAGAAGGCGTTCTTCGTGTGATGCCAATTCAGGTGGTTGTGAACAACTGTCGAGCAAGCCTTGATGTGGTCACCTTTAGAGGCATGAATGATGATGATTTTAAGAATTTCTTGGATTCTGACGGCACCATTGTTGAGGGGTCTCTGAAGGAATGGCGTAGTCGTAATGATGCCGCATTTCTTGGAAGTGCGCTCGCTCATCGGCGCGATTTGTCAGTGGGTGATCGTTTTGAGGCTGCTGGCTATCAGGTGACCGTCGCGGGCATTTTGGATTCGGATAGAACCGGTTATGACAATATGGCGTTTGTACACTTGCCCTATCTTCAATATGCCGATGAATCTGGCCAGGGCCAAGTGACACAGTTCAATGTCATCGTTGATGATCCTGAACGTATGGATACGGTGGCATCTGAAATTGATGCAATGTTTCATAGTGATCAGGCCCCAACTCATACGCGCGCCGAGCGTGCGTTTGTCGCAGATATAGCAGGCGATGTCGTCTATATCGTTGGGGTGGTCCGTTACTTGGGTTGGGCATGCTTGGCGGCCGTGCTTGCATTGATCTGTAATGCGATGGCGCTGAGCGTTCAAGACCGCATCGTTGACAATGCCGTGCTACAAACAATGGGTTATCGCAGAAGTACTGTGTTTAAGTTGGTTGTTGCAGAGGGCCTGGTCCTTGGCATCTGTGGAGGATTAGCTGGTTCGATAGCGGCCTTTGTGTTGCTGTGGGTGTCGCGCATTAATCTGAGCGTTGAAGGAATATCAATCCCAGTTGAAGTTGGGCTTATCCAGTTTCTTGTTGGGGCCATTATTGCGACCGGTATTGGTCTTGTGGGGGGAATTATTCCTGCCATTCGAGCTTCGCGTCGTGATCTCGTGAGTTGTTTTAGAGCTATCTAATGAAACTTCTTCCTTGGGATTATGGAATTCGCAATCTATCGCGCTCAATAGTGCGCACTGGTTTGTGTGTGCTGTCGGGTACGCTCATTGCTTTACTGGCGATTGCCGCTAGTGGTGTCGTTCACGGTCTTGAGCGTTCACTGCACGCCGATATCTCACCCAATGTGGGTGTTGTTTATGGCGCGGGTAGCGAGGATAGCTTAGAGCGAAGTGATATTGATGCGAGGACAGGCTCATTGCTTGCGGCCTCGGTGTCGGGCATACGTAAGAGAAATGACGGATCAGAGTTTATATCTCCCGAAGTCGTGATGGCACTGGCGATTGACTTTGAGAATGATGAAAAACAGAGACTAGCAATCGCACGTGGTGTCACCGAATCAGCGTATCTACTCCATAAGAATGTACAGATCACAAAAGGTCGAGCCCCGAGGCCCGCCCACAACGAGTTAATGGTCGGACGATTGGCGCCGGTGAAGATGGGTGTTTCTCCCGAGGCCTTAGAAATAGGTAAGACACTGGTGTTTGATGAAACCCAGTGGACCATTGTTGGCCAGTTTGTTGCCCCGGGTTCGGTCTTAGCGTCTGAACTATGGTTGCCAATGAGTGATCTGATGGTGGCGACCAAGCGAAATGGAATTTCTGCAGTGCTGGTCGAAATGGATCCGAGCCAAGGAGGCGATTTGGCCGACCTAGAGACATTTGCTTTTCAGCGCCTCGACCTCGAACTCATTGCAATGCCGGTAGCTGAATATTACAAGCGACTGGATGCGTTTTATAAACCAATCAAGCTGATCGTTTGGCTCACTGCAATATTGATAGCAATTGGCGCCTGCTTTGGGGGTATCAACACCATGTATGCCGCCTTTGCTGGGCGCATTCGTGAATTTGCGATGTTACGTTGTGTTGGCTGGCGGCCGAGTGCTATTGGTGTCAGTCTTGTCCAAGAGTCGGTTGTATCAGTTGCTGCGGGCGCCTTGCTCGGTTGCTTCATTGGCTTACTTGTTCTGGATGGAATCGAAGTTCGTTTTACGATGGGAGCCTTTGAGTTGTTGGTTGGACCAATTCAGCTAACCATTGCACTTGTTGCAGCGCTCTTTGTGGCGGTGGTCGGTGTCTTGCCACCAGCGATTCGCTGTCTAAGAAGTCCACTTAATGAGTCATTGAAGTCAATCTAAGATTGACTAAAGGTATAAATAAGGAACCAGAAACTATGTGTAGAGTCAGCTTGATCGCTTCGCTATTGTTGACGATGGTGACGGTAGTAGCGTGTGAAAATAAAGAATCAAAAGAAAGCACTGGCTCGAAGTCAATTCTTCCTGCTGGTTTGGTGACAACATCATTGAGCGGGTCACCACAAACAGTGATTGAGGCAATCAACGATAAGAAAGTCGGAGATGAGGCGCTCGTTGTTGGACGCATTGGTGGTCGTCCCGAGCCTTTTGCTAAGGATCGTGCCGTGTTTCAGCTCATCGATACTTCACTGGCATCATGTGACGTCAAGGGTGATTGGTGTCCGGTCCCATGGGATTATTGCTGCGAGCCACCTGAGAAGATTAGTGCCTCATCAATGACGGTCCAAGTTGTTGGCGATAATGGTCGCCCACTTCCACTAGGACTTGATGGAAAGGATGGTCTCGAACCACTGGCGCTCTTATTGGTCGCTGGCAAGGTACAAAAGACTGGCGCCGGCGTCTTCGTGTTGGATGCCGAGAAGATTATGATTGAGAAAGGTTCGCCGGTGTCGAATAACAATTCGAATCAAGATCAGAACTAATCAGCTTGCCTCATGTTGATGTGTTGGACATCTTGAGGTTCGTTGATGTTCATTAGGTTGCCCTGATAGCGCTTGGACAAGTTACATACCTCAAGTTGTGTTTGTGCTAAGGCGCCGTGCAAACTAAGTATTCCCTGCTGTTGCGCACCTTCAAGTGATGAAAGTAGTTGGCTTGATATAGCCAAAGGCAGTGGAGCAGCATGCATTGCATATTCGAGTTGAAAAACGCGAGCATGCGTCGGTGGTGGGTCACACAGTTGGGTGAGGAGTTCTGGTGTGAGACATGGCATGTCGCAAGGAATAACTAAATAGTGGTCATTGAGGCCGCTTGCGAGAAGCTCGATGATCCCGGCCAATGGCCCCCTACCCGCTTGGGAATCATGAACATGTGGGGCCTGATCTGTCACCACTTCAGGCGCGACGACCACGACCTCTTGGCAAACCAGCCGGGTCATAGAAAGGGCCTTCTCAAGCATCGTTGTTCCATCAGGAAGAATGAGTTCATGCTTGGGTTTACCCATACGCTTACTGAGGCCACCAGCAAGGACCGCGCCGGTGACATGCTGCAGCGGTGATTGGTTGATGTTCATCTCAACCAGGCTATCAGCTTGCAGAGATGAGCGTTGATCAATCTTGTTTGCCCCCGCTCTTCAAGCTCAGAGTCGAACTCTGCCGATGGCTGACTCTATGAAGGCTCTTTCCATCATGATTGGCACGCTGCTGGTGTTTCAGATCGCTGTGACTGGCCAGGAGGTCGATCGCCTTGAACGTGTTGAGCTAGAACAAATCGATCCGCGCATTGATCACCAGGTTGATCTCGCTGCCGATCTCGCCCTACAAATGGAACATAGCGAGGATGCCTTGCAGCCATCTGCTGATGTGCGTCAACTATATAGTCTGAGAGGTATGGGCCGGCCCATGTTTGCAAGGCGTAGTGGTGGACTGACCGCTGTCTTTCCTCGGGCCTGGATTCAACGCGGCGAGAATGGCCAGTTTTATACACCGATTCCAGATGGTACGACTTTTTACATTGGGCCAGTTGATCCACGACGTGTTGGTGGTTTAATGGGCCAACTCGTTCGAACAGATGCTCCCCAAGTGCAACGTTCAGTGAACGGACGTCTTGGTCAACAGACTTTTCCTAAGCCGTTACAAAGTCGGGTTACGCTACAAAGTGCAACGGCAATCATGGACCTGCGTCTGAGTCGCTGGTCGCCAATGGTGCGCACACATCAATCGTTGTCTCGGGGACCAAAGGCCCAAAGGCTGGAACAATTGATCTTTCAGGCATCTCAAGCTCGAAGATTCAGGCAGCTCGCGGGTGATGATCATCATCATCGAAGAAACCAAAACAATGAAGCCGCTTCGCCAGCGATTCCATTCTTCGATTCTCCGGCGCCTCATTTAACGCCGAAGCCCGTTTCTGGCACGCACCAGAATCAGCCAGCAGTTCCTTTGGAAAAGGAAGCGGCGCCGCGGGGCAATCCTGATAAAGAAGATGGTTCGCAATTCGAATCATAAGTCGAGTTATTGAGAGCAGAAACTTGCTCTCATTGAGTCTCCACTCATGACATCGACCAGCCAGAGATGTGTATTTTCATTGCATCTGTAGAGGATCCAACTCTTCGTCTCGGTACGCCCTTACAGACGGAACAACTACTACAGGTCAGTTGACTCTTGGCAGGAGGTATCTGAAAAAAACCGTCCGAGTCACTCTATTCTCGGACGGTCTATTTGAGGCTTTATAGGAGTCAATGAAGATCAGGTTGTCTGCATGGCAATTTCGTCATATTCACTGACCGGATCTGCTTCATCAAAGACGCGTTTGGCGCGACTCAGCCACGCATAGGTCATCGCGATAAGCAGAAGCGCGCCTGCCAGTGCTCCACCAAATATCGGGAGCGCCTTGGTGAGACGTTCATCAGAAACAGGTGTCGAACTCAGTGTGGCATAACGTATCCCAGTGCCATCACTGGTCTGATGAGGTGCAATGGCCTTGGCTCCATCTGGGTGCTTGCCGGTGCTCCGTGCAGACTCAGAGATCACGGTGGCAGTGAGGAGATTGAGGAAAGCTTCTGTTTCAGCTGGATCAGTACCAACGAGTGTCAGGGCTAAAGCGCCAGGAACAGAACTATCAATCGTCAGGTCTCTTGCAATTCGATCAGCCACCGCTTGTGGGTTGCGGTACTTTTCGAAGCGTCTATCACCCATTCGCCGTGAGAGCGTACGGGTGAAGGTTTCGTTCTTAAGGAGGTCTTTATGCCAACCCGCCCATGTTGCATTTTGATCTGCATCAAGAGTGCTGTGTGTTGTGCCCTTCGCTTCAAGCGTCACGGTGGCAGATCGAACTGCTGGATGGAAGTGTTCTGTGATGGCCCATGACACACCAGCCATGGCAGTGCCGATGACAAGCAACCAAAGGCAGGCAAAGACTGCTTTTGAATGCGCCCACTTGCGGATCATCTTTCGTTCAGAGGCTTCCAGTACGGTGCGCAGTTCGGTCAGTTGCTGCCTTTCGTCTTCTATCGAGCGCAGTTGACGGGAGTGTTGTTCCAAGTCAACAGCGCCAGTTGTAGAAGAAGCGCGAGTCTTTGATTCGAGAAGTTGTCGTACTTGGCCAAGTCTTTTTCGACGTCGACGCAGATGAACGGCCACGCCGTTAATTCTCTTCGCCTTATCGCGCAGTTCCTTGATCATTCCGGATTCAGTTCCGTCGCCGC
This sequence comes from uncultured Phycisphaerae bacterium, assembly GCA_937899935.1. Taxonomy (GTDB): domain Bacteria; phylum Planctomycetota; class Phycisphaerae; order Phycisphaerales; family SM1A02; genus JAQWNP01. Next base: position 7,502 of record CALCOW010000478.1, on the reverse strand, counting down.
AGTTGATAGCGGATTGAGCATGGTCGAGGTCATCCTGTAGCTCGCTGATGCGATCTTCGTATCGCTCTGATACGGTCTGCTCTCTGAGTGTTGCTTCATCGAGCTGTGCCTTCAACGCGGCATGCGTGGCTTCAAGTTCAGAGACGCGAGCATCATTGATGTGTTCAGAATCACTGTCAGCAGATCGTTCAGCGATTTGCTTCTTGGCCTGCTCCATTGCAATCTGTGCTTCGTGCAGGGCAATTTTGGTGCCCTCAAGTTCTTCACATAATTCCGCGTTGCTTTGTTCCAGTTGACTGAGATCTTGTTGGCCAGCAGTTTGTCCACGGGCTTGTCGCAGTGCTTCTGTCAGCGATTTGATGCGATCGTCTTTTTTCGCCAGTTCATCCGGTGCGCCCTGAACCTTCAGTTGAGCGACTTCTGTTGTGAGGGCCTGTATCTGTTGTTTCTGCTCCTCAACCATGGCCATCGCCGCGGCGCCACGTTCAAGTAGCGGGCCTTGATCGCGCAGGGATTCCGCAAAATGCGTGAGCTTCTCTCCCGCAACACGCAGCTTTGATTGATTGTCTTCAAGTCGTGTCTCACGTTCTGCTAAGTGAGAACGGAGCCGATCGATTTGCCCTGTCATATCTTCGCATTGCAAGGCAAGTGCGGAGGCCTCTTCGTTCTTGGCAGCATGATCTTGTTGCAACGTATTGAGTGTTTGTGAAATGCTATCTCGCTCTGACTCAAGACCGCTGATCAGTTCAAGTGCATCATGTTCTGATGCTGCAGCAGTATCCTTTGTTTCATCCAGAGAGGTTTTGAGTGACGTGATTTCACTATTAAGTTGATCGACGTGCGTGGTACGTTCAGTCAGTTGCTGCTGTATTTCACCAAGATTCTTTTCGGATAGGCTTAGTTGCTCTCTCAACTGGGCTCGCTTGTTCTTGCCATTGCGAATCTTTTCTTCCAGCGAAGAATTCTGTGATGCAAGTGATTGCAGCTTATTTTCGTAATCGGTATTGGTGGTCTCGAGGGTCTCATTCAGCGATGCGATCGTCTGATCGGCTTCTGAGAGTTTGCTCTCAGTGTCGCCAAGTTGTTCAGCCTTGGTGGCGAGTTCCGCATCTCTTGCCTTCAGAGATTTGGACTTGTTCTCAAGCTCCTTGGTGTGACTCGCGATTTCTTCTTGTTGTTTATTGATATCTGTTACTTGCTGCTCAAGTTCAGATTGTGCAGCATCAAGGGTCAACTGTGCTTCTTCAAGTTGTCGTTCGGTCGTGGATTTATGTTCTTCGAAGCCCTGTTGGTCTGCCGCCAGAGCCTGCCGATCGATTTGATATTGCTCAGTTTGATCCTGATGCTGCTGCTCTAGGGTTGCTTTGTCTTGTTCAAAATCGTTGAGCTTTGCCAGCAATCCCTCTCGCTCAGTGGCAAGTTCTGACTCAGCATTTGTGAGTGCTTGAGCTCGCTCTGATAAGGATGAGATCATGGCATCATTTGATTGCTGGACGGTGCGCAACTTTTGAAACTGCGTCTCGACGTCTTCTAAGATAGCAAGCATCTCTTCGCCTGCCGCATCATCTGCATGGTGGGCAGTGTCATCCTCTGTGTGTTCTAATGACCGCTGATCAGAAGCTGCGTGCACGTCATTAGACTTTTCATCTTGAGCGATCACGTCTTGTTCTGTTTGACCGTCTTGACAAGAGGCGTGGTTGTTATCGACTGCTTCATGGACCGCATCATCATGATTGATGTTTGGGTCAGTTTGCTCGCTCTGGGTGATGTGTTCTTCATGGTCGTTCATCAATGAACCCTCTGGCACAGGTGAGTTGGAGGAGATGATCAATCCGCCTCGAAAGGGATCGAGGAGGCCTTTGAATATCGTCTGGGAATGAGGCGACCTTCAGCGCTCACACAGAAAAGTATGATGGTGTAATGGCTCCGAGCGTTTTACAGGCCAATTCAAGGTCCGATAGCCTCTCAGAACGGTTGAGGACGCTAAGATGTCAGGTCAACAGGATCAGACCGTTGTCGATCACCACAAGCACGAGCAGTTTATGAGTCAGCCTGAGTCTCCAACCTCCGATGTCCATCCTGGCCACAGGCGAACCAGCGGAGCACCACCATCGGAAGATGGGCAACCTCACGTACGTCCAGAGCAGATTGGGCCGGCGGTGTTTGAGCGAATACGGCAGCGGCCTGGTTACGACACCGCGTTAGACGACATCGTTGATGCAGTTGCTTCTGGGCGTCGTCTTAATGTTGCGCAGGGCGAGACCGTCTTCGCGACACCTGACATTTGGTCGGTCATAAGCCTCGGCGATGTTTATCGAAGGCGATTGCATGGAGATATCGCCTACTACAACGTAAATCGTCACTTGAATTACTCCAACGTGTGTGCGTTGAGTTGTAAGTTCTGTGCGTTCCACCGAAAGAAAGATGACGATGGTGCGTATCAATATTCAATAGATGAAATTCGTGAGGAAGCCGTCAAAGCTGCGGCATCAGGTGCAACGGAGATTCATATTGTCGGTGGGCTCCATCCATGGCTGCCCTTCTCTTATTACACCGAAATGATGACGGCGATCAAAGAGTCAGCCCCGGCATTGCATATAAAAGCTTTCACAGCTGTTGAGATTGTTCACCTCGCTCGTATCTCCAAGCGTGGCAGAGACAAGCAAGATGGCATCAAGGCGGTTCTGCAGGATCTAAAGGATGCGGGGTTAGATTCTCTTCCTGGCGGTGGTGCAGAAGTGTTTGATGATCGAGTCCATGATGAGGCCTTTAAAGGAAAGATTCGTGGTGAGCAATGGCTCGATGTCCATAGAGCTGCTCATGAATTAGGTATCAATACCAATGCAACAATGCTTTATGGTCACATAGAAACACGGCGCGATCGACTTCATCACATGCAGCTTCTTCGGGAGCAGCAAGATAGGACTTTGCGCGAGTGGGCCGTGAAATTTGGTGTTGGATTACAAAAAGCAGTAAACCATGATGGCGAGGAACATGAGGCGGTTGTGTTGACGGGTCCAGACACCAATGGCAGACAGCCGCAAGCAGGTGACACGCCCAATGGATATCACCAAACCATTATTCCCCTGCCATTCTTTCCAGATAAGAGTGATTTGGAGCATTTGCCCTCACCATCTGGTCTTGAAAATCTACGCACGCTTGCGGTATCTCGCCTGATGCTCGACAACATTCCACATGTCAAAGCTTTTTGGATCATGCAAACACTCGCCATGGCGCAGCTTCAGCTGAAGGCGGGAGCGGATGATATTGATGGTACCGTAGTGTGGTATGACATCACGAAGGTCGGTGGAACTGGCACCAGTCAGGAATGTTCGGTTAGTGATTTAACCAGAGCCATTCGGGAAGCCGGTTTCCGTCCGGTCGAGCGGGACACACTTTACAGACCGGTGGCTCGTCAAGGATCGGCCTGGTCTATTGCTGGTTGATTGAGCTGGACGCACCAGATCTTTGACCTCGCAAGAACCACCAAAGTTCTGGTTGCTTAAAAATGACGGCCGCTGCAAATGCTGCTGTAACACCAGCGGCCACGAGAACAACAAGCTCCAAAAGTGCATCAGCCCAGACTGCTGTAGTTGTGCCAACACCTAAAGAGACCAACCAGACTACAACAGCCATAACAATGGTTGTCAAAATGCTCTTAAACCAGGAAACACATACCTGTTTATCGATGATGTTTCCAGTTTGATGACTCAACAGTCTTAACAAAATGGCTGCCTGTAAAACACTACAGAAAGCAGTTGACCAAGCAAGTCCTGAGACTCTCAATGGTGTCCATATCAAGAGTATGTTGCCAAGGAAGTTAAGACCGACGATCCAGAGTGCGACCTTGACTGGCGTCATCACTTTACCGCGAGCGTAAAAAGCGCGTGTGAGCACATGAACCAGTGAATAGGCCCATATGGCCGACGCATATCCAACCAGAACAAAGGCAACACGGCTCGAGTCTTCAGCGGTGAACCTGGCACCTTGAAACAACGTCGCTGCCAGCGGCTGGGCAACGAGTATGAGTCCCGCACCCGCTGGCAGTGCTACAAAGAGTGAAAGTCTAATACCACTACGTATGGTTGCATTGAATGTCTTTGGGTTGTTCGACTGCTTGGCCAGCAACGGAAATATGGCCGTTGCGATTGCTAAACCAAAGACTCCCAAAGGTAGCTGATAGAGTCGCTGGGCAAAACTGAGATCAGCCATTGATCCTTCGGCGAGCGGATAGTTGAGGCCGAACAAGGTTGGCCCAATGGTGGTTGGGTAACTTGCAATCAGGCCATCAATAAACACATTAAGTTGTAGAACACCGAGGCCAAGAACCATTGGTAGAGCTTTTCGAAGGACATCACCGAATGCAGCGGTCGCTTGTTCATAAGAATCAGAGAGCCACGATTTATTCTTGACGTATGGGTAGAGTGCCCACAATGACCAGGCAATCTGAAGAATCCCCGCGACCAAGACGGCGCCCGCAATTGCTCCAATGGTGACCAATCGCATATTCATCTCGCTCTGATCGAGAGATAAACCGACGGCAAGCGCTGCTGTGATCATGCAGCCATTAAGCAGGATGGGCGCCGCAGCTGTGGGCCCGAAACGTCCGTGGACATGCAACATGGCGCCAAGTATTGCAACCGTACAGACCATTGGCATGTAGGGAATTAAAAGCATGAGCAGCCAGACGGTCGGGGACTCATGGCCTTGATAATGTGAAACGAGAAAAAGAATGAACTCGCCGATGATGACGAGGCCGCCTAAAACAACAATTAATGCCGCGATCGTTATGGCAGCGAGTTGTCGAGCAACGTGCGGATCTTCCTGGTTGAGACGTGAATATGCAGGAAGAAATGCTGCAGAGAGTGCGCCCTCACCAAAGAGACGCCTAAACAGATTCGGTATGAGGAATGCAAAGAAAAATGCATCCATCAGGGTGCCAGCACCAAAGAGGCGGCTGAGCACACTGTCACGTGCTAGGCCTGTGACACGACTTACGCCTGTCAGCAGCGAGACGGTGCGGGCATTCTTCTCAAGTCGATCGCTCATAGTTCAGAAGGTGTATCGACAAGAAGCGGTGCAAGCCGTCAGGATACAACTGCGTGGTTATTTGAAGGGGTTTGAAGAACAAGAAAAACAGCACCACACGCATCACATCGACCCTTCCCTTTTTGGGTGATTGCCTGATCAAGACAATGGCCGCAGGTGATACAGGAATGTGCTTGCTCGACACTGAGGCGATGGGCGATCTTTGCTCGAGTCAATCGAAGAGCAAGCCCTGCGAAAAGCAAACAGACCGTAATAATAAAGACAAGGTCGAGTGCGATAAAAACCCTTGACCAAGGAAAACTTCGATCAAAGTACCATTCAAAGCAAAGAGCAAACGTCCAAGCAAGTGTACTGGCCAGTAGAACAATGCATAGTGTATATATGGCGGCGATGACAAGTGCCCGTGGAAGTGCTCGAGATAAAATGCCATCAGGTAATTTCGGGTGATCCCATTGAGCTGCATGGAGTGTGCAGTGACATGTTGGGCATCTGCCATGTCCATGCTCATTGAACAGAACAGAGTCACATGATGTTCCACACTTGTAGCAACAATGAAGTGTAGGTGTCTCACTTACAAACCGTGTGACGCGCCAATAACCAGCCCAACTTGCGTAGAGCATTCCACACAACAGCGCGATCTCCATATCGCTTATTGAAAAGCCGAACCAGAGAATGAGCCAGACAAGAATCGACGTTGCCAGAAAACCGAAAAATGTTATTGGTATGAAGCGTTTCCAAAAGACTGGCTGCCAACAAAGACGGTTCAGTTGGTAGATTGTTCGATGCGTACACAACCCTCTTGGGTCGTGTCCTATTGGTTGTACTGCATAGAGCCACATGGCAGCAATAAAAACGCCCAAGACACTAGCAATCATGTCGAGTGGATTGTAGACACGACCTAAAGCAAAGTAGTGTTGAGTGATCTCATCGACGACGGCGAATATGAAGCTGAACACAAGAACCCATAGCAAGGGTAGCCAGCCTGTGAGCATCAGTAGCACTGGTGCGGTAGCAAAGGCCAGAAAGTGAATCAGTTTATCGGGTGGTGGATGCGCTTCATTTCCCATGGCTAATTGCGGCCAGTGGGTTCCGGCAAGAATAAGAACCATGTAACTGACAAATAGAATGCGCCAGGGCGTTAAGTTAGGCATCCGCACCTGTATCAAGTGTAGTGGCAGCGCCCATCTTCAAGTGTTGGCCTGATTGCGTTGTCACACCATCGCTGTCTGTAACAGGAATTTGTGGTGGTGGACCACCCCATGCTTTGAGTAGTTGATCTGCGACCGCGCGGTAGTCACGAGCACCATTGCATTGCGGCGCATAGTCGAAGATGGTCTGTCCAAAACTCGGTGCTTCGGCCAGTTTTATGTTGCGCCGAATTGGAGGTTGCAGCACATGGCACTGGTTCCAGGGAACGGCTTGGTCTCGGACCGCTTCAAAATACTCATTAATGTCAGTTACCACTTCTCGTGCGAGCGTTGTCTGGCTTTCATACATACAGAGCAAGATGCCCGTGACGCGAAGCTGAGCGTTGACCGACTGGGTTATCAGTTCGACGGTTTCCAGAAGTCGACCGACACCTTGCAGGGCCAAAAAATGCGCCTGCATGGGTACGATGACTTCGTCAGCCATCGCCAGGGCATTAAGAGTGAGTTGCCCAAGGCTAGGTGGACAGTCAATGATGATGACGTCGTACTGATCGCGAATGGATTCAGTTTTACGTTGTAATATTCGTTGACGATCTTGGACCGCAGGTAATTCGCTTTCAGCAATGGCAAGATCCACTTCTGAGAAAATAGCATCCAGGCGATCACGTGCCTTCATGATGGTGTCACGTGCCTGGCATTGGGGATCAAGCAAAAGATCGTAGGCGGTGGGATCATCTGGCCCAGGGGCCAGCCCTAAGTGAAGGGTGAGGTGTCCCTGGGGATCAAGATCGATCAAAAGGACTCGGCAACCTGAATCAGCAAGTGCCGCGCCGAGGTTGGCTGTCGAGGTCGTCTTGCCAACACCACCCTTTTGATTCAGCATCGCGATTGTTCGCGGCCAGTGGGGCATTCCAGAGAGTATAACTGGCGCAGCGAATCAGAGCCGAGCAAAGGCTCGGTTCGACTGGGCCTGTTATTCTCTTGCCTTGACCTCGGTCCCAATGCAGTGAATCGGCGTAGAACGCATGCCAACCCTCACAGACCAAGCTATTTGTATTCGCCAGTGGGAGTATTCTGAGACCTCTCAGACAATCTGTCTGCTGACCCGCGAACATGGCCTCATCAAAGGCATTGCAAAGGGCTCAAGGCGTCCTAATGCCCCTTTTTCGGGTGGATTTGATGTCTTAACCATCGGACAGGTGACCGCCATCACCAAGCCATCGACTGATTTGGCGACCTTGACCCAGTGGCACTTACAGCGGGTCTTTCGGCACGTGCATGAACATTTGGGGGCCAATCGAGCCG
>CALCOW010000477.1 GCA_937899935.1 uncultured Phycisphaerae bacterium | reverse complement strand
GGTGACGTGTATCTCAATGTCATCGGAATCAACACCGAAAGGCATCTTGTGTGTGCCAGTTCGTATGGCGGCATTTGTGAGTGTCCGCGCAATGTTCATATGAGCTGCAGAATCTCCAAATTCATAGGGTCGTGTTCGCTCTAGCTCTACAACTCCGTCTCCAGCAATCGGTCCAGTGTGGCGGCCGGATCGTGAGGCGTCTAAGGAGCTAAATATCTCTTCGAGCAATGAGCCCTGTATCGTTCTTAGAGCTTTACCACCTAACTGATATCCATCGGCGGTACGCTCTAGCCCAGCTTGTTCGGCTTGCTCTTGAATCATGTCACGGATTTTAGACTGCATTGCTTGGAGTTCATCAATGTTTGCTTCATCTACGAACTCACGTAAAGCATCCATATTGATAATCCCGATCTTTGCATTCTTCTTAGCCTCTTTTAATTGTTTGATGAGCTCATCAATGGTCTTGAGTTCATCTAATACCTCAATTGCCTCAGGAGGCGTCAGAGATGTATTCCCGGAGAAGATGTAATGTGAAAGACCTTGTTCAATGTGGAGGCGCGTACCCAACGTACTAATCAGTTTCATAATTGAATGAGCAAGAGGTTTATTAGAATATTCCGCTCGATACCATAGACGTTCAAGTTCTGGAATGGACTGCTTGCTGATCGCGCGGTGAATCTGCTTGGCGATCTTTCCAGGCGGTATCTCTGTTGCCTCGGCAGCATCCTGATAATCTTGGATTGAGTGTTTGAAAGCAGGAATTGGGTCGAAGGTTTCGAGGATGCGAGTCTTCCGAGCCTCGAGAAGAGCAATGAGTGCATCCAGGCTGGGTCCCAGGCCAGCGATTTGAGAGGGATCGATCTCAACAGCATTGGCCAAGTCTTCCTCGGTCAAAGAAACCTGATTGCCATAATGCATCAGATGATCCATTGCTGCCATGGTGATTCCATTCTCACTGCCTTTGGTAGGAGAGGGGAACTCTTTTGGATCGTATCCAAGATAACTATGAACAACACCACCAAGCTGTGGAACTGAAGGGGGGTCAGACTTCATATTCGACACGTCCATGACGCACCCCTCTGCTAATGCGATCAGTTGCCCAGAGTCCTGCCAGTACAAATTCGACACAGCTTGCTCTGACGGCCGGATCTGTAGCGGCATTGACTTCAAAAGCTTTTTCCCATGCAGCGGGTACTTGACTGATCGCCTCTGCATATTGATCGTTTGGCAGCATGTCACCAACTTCGATTCTTATACCTTGCGCGAATGTTTCAGCGATATCACTTAATCCATATCCGTCAACGTATTCCGTAAAAACTTCGCCAACGGCTTGAGCCAGTATGGCATCAAGTACTTGACTTTCTGACATTTGATGGGTGCCCATCATGTCAAGCTCAAGCTTACCGATGGCCGATCCGTGAAAGTGAGAAAGGTCGCTAACTCGCGGTACTGCCGGCAGAGTCTCACCCATCGGCCGTAAGAGAATGGCTCTTCGCCGAGCGCTCGACACCATTGTTTTATAGTTAGCGATACTGAAACGAGCTGAAACTCCAGATGCCTGATCAACCCATTTGCTTTGCCGCGCAACGACTGACATTTGCTCTACAACCTCAGTCATAAAACGAGGTACGACCACTGGATAGCGGTCATCGAGGTCCGAAAGACCATCTTGCGCTGCTTGGTCAGAGGTGATCTGAATGCCTAGATCTCGTTCCGCTGGGTAGTGGGTGACAATGGTTGTTCCGATTCGATCTTTGAGCTGCGGAATGACCTTGCCTGACCGGTTATATGTTGATGGGTTTGCACTGAATAGAACCGCAACATCGATGTTGAAACTAATTGGGTATCCACGAATCTGAACATCTCGCTCCTCTAGAATGTTGAACAAGCCAACCTGAACAAGATCATCGAGATCGGGCAATTCATTCATAGCGAAGATACCGCGATGCATGCGAGGTATGAGACCAAAGCTCAGTGCCTCTTCAGAGTTAAGACGTACACCACCAGATAAGATTTGCGCCGGATCAATTTCACCTATCAGATCTGCGAACTTTGTTCCTGGTGCAAGTCGCTCGGCATATCGATCTGCTCTTGGCCACCACGCAATCGGAATATCTTCTGGATCCATCTTCCGCAGCATTTCTTTGCCAGCGTTTGTAATCGG
>CALCOW010000476.1 GCA_937899935.1 uncultured Phycisphaerae bacterium | reverse complement strand
ATTCTCATGCTCCATTAGCGCCAAGGCCCTTGCCACGGTATCCTCAGGGCTCAATGTAATGGGATCGGTGATCACACCATTTTCACTTCGCTTCACCTTGGCCACTTCACCAGCCTGGGCCTCTGGCGACATATTCTTGTGCACGATTCCAATTCCGCCCTCTTGTGCGATGGCGATGGCCAGCGAGGCTTCGGTGACGGTGTCCATGGGGGCCGAGATCAAAGGAATGTTCAGTGAGATATGACGCGTCAGGCGCGTGGCGGTAGAGACCCTATCAGGCGTATAGGCGCTCCGCTGGGGAACCAGCAGGACATCATCAAAGGTGATGCCTTCTTGGATCTGGGTCAACTCCATTGACCAAGGATGGCGACCTAGGCAGTGTTTGTCAACGATCAGAGGCATTTAGCCCCTGTCTTTGGTACTCTAAAGGGCTGATTGGGGGTGGAGTGTAGGGTGATTCGCATGGCATGGTGCCATTGGTCTTCGCACCAGAATCGCCGGGAATACCCCTCTTGTCATAACTCTGTGACGAGAAAGCCAATAGGGAGTCGTCCGTGCTTGAGGCAGATAGTGAAGCTGGGGTCTTCTCAGATCCGGTACATCATGACAAAGGGACCAGCAAAGGCGAGGGCTTGACGGCCCTCTCGCGCATGCTCGATGCCACCATTCGCTATGAGGCCTCTGACCTCATTGTCAAGGTTGATCTTCCGCCACGAATTCGTCTGCGCGGCTCTCTGAAATCACTCCAGACAGATCGTCTCTCAGAATCGATGATGTTTCAGATTGCAAAAGATGTGCTTGATGAAAGTCAGTACAAGTTTTTCCATGCCCATGGACAGATCGACTTTGCATACGACTATGACGAAGACAACCGCTTTCGAGTCAATCTCTTTATGGCTCGTGGAAAGCCGTCATTAGCAGCACGACTTATTACGTCAAATATCAAAGACTTCGATAGCCTTTATCTGCCGCCCATTCTCGGAGAGGTAGCCATGTCCGCGGCGGGGCTGATTCTTTTTTCCGGTGTCACCGGCTCAGGAAAGAGCACATCGATTGCTTCGATGCTTCAATACATCAATGAACGTCGCCGCGTTCACATCGTGACCATCGAAGATCCAATTGAGTACATCTTCAAAGACTCCAAGTCGACCATCAACCAGCGCGAAGTTGGCATTGATACACGCAACTTCAATGAAGCCCTGCGAGCGCTCGTACGCGAAAATCCTGATGTCGTTCTGGTTGGCGAAATGCGCGATTACGAAACATTTGAGGCCGCCATTCGAGCAGCCGAGACCGGCCACCTTGTGTATGGAACCATTCATGCTTCGAGTGCCTGGCAAACTTTTGGCCGAATCTACGATCTCTTCCCAGAAGGCGAGCGAGACCAAATTCGAAAACTGCTGGCCTATAACCTCAGGTCAATTGTTTACCAAAAGTTGCTCCCCACACTGCATGAGCATATTCCACGAATTCCCGCGGTAGAGATATTGCTGAATACGCCAGGTGTACAGAAGTACATTCTGGAAGGCCGAGAAGGCGAGTTACTCGATGTTATTAAGCAGAGTCGTGAGGAAGGGATGGTTGACTTCACCACCTCGCTGGTGGAACTTGTCGAGACTGAGTACATACATCACCGTATCGCCATTGAGGCGACCCCAAGACCTGAAGAACTGAAGATGCGACTTAAGGGCATCTCATAAGCCTGGACCATCCATGCAATATTCCATCGAGTTCCTATTGGCAGACGCCTCGTCTGAACTACTACTGAGCCCATGGAAGCCCGTGCTCATCCTGGCGGCCGCAATTGCATGGGCATGGCTGGTCTCGACCTATCTCGACAAGGATGCACAATACTTTCACTTAGATCGTGCTCGCTGGAATGGCTTCCATGCTGCCACGGCAGGCCTTGGCCTCGCGGCCATGTTTTTTATTCCAACATTCTGGGCAAGCTTTCCAGCTGGCCTTCTGATTATGGCTTCGTCCATCATCGTCTATTGGGTTGCCCGCAACAAACAAGTCCCTGAAGCCCAGCGATTTTCACTTACCAAGTCAACATTCACTGAACGAATTGAAGCCCGCAAAGTTGCCAAGGCCAATAAGTCTGCAGCGCTTCGTTTTACCGACTCAACAGGCCATGAACGCCGTTTGCCGATGGCAGAAGATCCGGGGCACGCCACCCATTTGCAGACAGAAGATCTCCTTGGCCCAGCCTTGCAAGCAAGGGCTTCTCGGGTGGACATGAAGATCACCAAGCAAGGCGCTGTCAGCACGAGAACCGTCGATGGCGTTCGCTTCAAGCAACCCACAACTTCTACCGAAGAGGCCGTGGCCATCCTCGCCTACCTCAAAGAACTCGCTGGCTTAGATCCAGAGGAAGTACGCCGGCGACAAAAGGGTCACTTCAAAGTCGATGGCCCCAATGGAGAAGTCGACGTGGTCTTGCTCGCAGCTGGATCAAGTGCAGGCCAGTCAATGCGACTGGAATTCGATTTGGCCACACGCCTTGATAAGCCCATCGATGCACTGGGCTTCTTGCCCTCCCAGCTTGAGCCCATCAACGGGCTGCTGGCGGCAGAACAGCGACATGGCATCGTCCTGATTGGTTGCCCACCTGAACAGGGATCGACCACGCTCGCCTACGCACTCACCGCAAGTCATGACGCCTATATCTCACACGTCCGTACACTTGAATTGAGTGTCGACCGCGTGCTCTCTGGTGTGGACCAAAATGTCTACGACACCAGCAACCCGGACATTGATTTCGCCACGGCTGTTCAATCGATCCTACGCCGCGATCCAGATGTCATGCTTTGTCGTGCTCTTCCCGATCGAGCGACCGCAACTGTCCTTGCCGCACCAGGACGCAAGGGCCCACTGATCTATATCGAAGACCCTGGCAATTCAATCGCAGACATGATCCGCCAATGGGTCAAGAAAATGGGCGATGTTTCCGAGGCAGCCAATGCACTGACCATGATTATCAATGGCCGCGTCATGAGAAAGCTTTGCCCAAATTGTCGACAAGGCTATAAGCCAAGCGAAGCACAACTCAAAGCCCTTGGCATGACATCGGAAAAGGTCGGCGAGTTCTATCGCGCCAGTGGCAAGATCCAGGTCAAAAACAAGATCGAGCAGTGCCCCGTATGCAATGGCAGCGGCCATCTTGGACAAACCGGAATCTACGAAGTACTGAGCATCAATTCAGCCATTCGCCATCATCTTGCCCAAGGTGATCTCAAATCCGCCTTGTCTCATGCCCGAAGAGAGAAAATGATCTATCTCCAAGAGGCGGCCCTTGCCAAGGTTGTCTCTGGCGATACCTCATTGGAAGAAGTTGGCCGTGTTACCTCGAGTAAAACAAAAAGCAAAGAAAGCCAAACCAAAGAAAAAGCATCACCAGCATAGAAACAACTCTATCTGAGTTTGCTTGAATCATTGAGACTCATCATGACTCTATTGTTCAACGTCATTGTCATCGGCCTCGTTATTCTCATCGGGTATTGGTGGGCCAACCAAGGCTTTCTCAGTGCCCTACTCCACCTCGCTTGCGTAGTCGTAGCCGGCGCCATCACCTTGGCCATTTGGGAGCCTCTTACCACAGCTATTCTGGGTGGCGGCTTTTTCGACAACTACATCTGGGGCATCGTTTTGCTGGGCTGCTTTGCAATCATTCTGGCGGTCACTCGAGCCTTAAGTGATCGCATTGTTCCAGGCAATCTGCATCTACCTAATTGGGCCAACATGACCTTTGGCTTCGTCTGCGGTGCTCTTGCGGGCATCATCACAACTGGAATACTCATTATTGGAGGCGGGTTCTTCCAAACAGCAGACGCTTTTTTATATCCCGGATGGGGGCGCGATCGCGATGCACGGGCGGTGATTGAGCGGGAACCCAAACCATGGCTCCCTGTCGCCAAATGGACGATTGATTTCTATGAGTACACCAGCCTTGGGTCGCTCTACCCAAACATCTCCAACGCGCCACTGGCACAGCAGTATCCAAACCTCGATCGACAAGCAAGTCTCATTCGTGACTCCTACGATGAAGGAAAAGGGCAACTCTCGCTGGCGCCCGAAGGCGCGGATGTTGTTGATGCCTTCCTCCTCGACGCAGTCAATAACAGTGGCATGCCTGACTTTAACGATCCTGGAATACAGGTGGCGCTTCAGAGCATGGTTGAGATACTCCGCAGCCAGGGCGTACCGCGTAATCAAATTCGCGTAATCGAATCGATGATGAGCGATCCAAACACGGCATCAGCCAACTTCGGCCAACTGCCGCCTGAGCTCATAGCGATGCTTGGACAGATAACCGGTGCCGCCAGCAACAAACGCTTTTTCGGTAAACCAAGAAATGGGGAACGGACCTTCATCGTGATCATGTCCTTTGGACCAGAGGCCATTGATTTTGGCGAACAGCTAACCCTTTCCCAAGCTCAAGTACGCCTGATCTGCCAAGACACTGATCTAGGGCCTCATACCAAAGCAGAGGTCTTGTTTCCTTACGGCTGGGGCCAATCGGTACGTACGGCCCCCTTTGCTAACTTCATCTTCGATTCACAAACCTACTATATGACAAGCGTTCCAGGGCGAGAGGCGGCAACGATCGCCTTGAGCTTTATCTTGCCAAACAATCTCAATCCAGAGTTTATTCAAGTGCGAGGAACCAGATATAGCCTTGATCAATTCAAAACTAACCAATCCGGAACGTTCCCAGTTCTCTCTGAGTTCGCCGTTGGCACTAAAATCAATAATGCCTTCAAACCCAGCGCGCCTGTTGGACCTGGCTTCGGTGCTCCCCCAACCATGTAACAGAACGACAAAGCCCGGAACGCACACTTGAATAGACCTATGCATCAACACAAGATCCTCATTGGCATATCGCTCGCAACCCTCCTTTGTTGTATTGGATGCGGCGGCAGCACCAAAGAAAATACTGCAGCAAGCAGTGCGCAAGAACCAGAAGCAGCGCCCCAGGTCTACGACTTTACGCCAGTTGACATCAACCCTCTCTCTGATGTGAGCTCAACATTCCTAACGCCCCGAATGAGCACCAACATGCTCCCTGGCACCATGGGCCACTTGGATAACTACCTGACTGACGGAAAATTGAGAATGGTTGCGCGCGGTGGCCGACGGCCATCAAAGTCACTTCGGGTCAAAGGCTACTATCAAGACCAAGGTACGATGATTGTGCAAGTCGATGTTTCACAACTGGCCCTTGCAATCGAAGATACCTTTGGCAGAGATCAAAAGATTGCACTAAGAGACGCAGAAGGCTGGTCATACTCGCCCTTTGGCTACTGGCTGCGAGAAGGTGTGGAAGTTGAAATCGGCCTTGATCGTCGCAACTACTTCAGAACACTCAGAGAGTTACCACCGCTACCCAGCAGTGGTGAAAATCAACTCATTCTGCTCTTTCGACCAACCATCGATGCGCACATTACCGGCATGACCGTCGGCGATACGGTAGTAGGCACTGCCAACTATTGGGCCAGTGAACGCAAGTAGTCGATCAAGAAGACTCTTCGGCTAACATTCGATCGATGTAGTGAATATCAAACTCCACATCAACGAATTTCCTGTTATCAAGCAAACTGCGATGAAGGCCAATGGTCGTTTTAATGGGACCAATTTCAAACTCATCCAGCGCAATTTTCATTTTTGCGATTGCTTCTTTC
>CALCOW010000475.1 GCA_937899935.1 uncultured Phycisphaerae bacterium | reverse complement strand
CCCTTGGTGTCTTCATCGGATACATCACGACGAGCACCTTTAATGTGTGGCAAATCGCGCCGCCCTCTGGCCCGTATGCCGTCGGCACACAGAAGCTCTATGTCATTGACCAGAACCGACCAGAGACTTACACGTCTGAAAGTGATGAAGATTCGCGTGAGTTAATGGTGCAAGTCTGGTATCCAGCTGAAAATGCTGCTGAAAATCAACCCGCACCGTACCTATCCAATGTCGAACAACTGGCGCCACCATTTGCTCGGCAAAATCAACTGCCGGCGTGGATCTTTAACTATTGGGGACTGGTTCAATCACCAGCGTTTGATGCCCCCAAGCCATTAACGACTCAACACCAAATGCCCCTAATTGTGCTGTCCGGTGAGCGTGGCTTTGCTCGGTGGATGTACACAGGGATCTGCAGTGAATTAGCCAGCCATGGCATGATCGTCATTAGTATTGATCACCCCTACTCGGTCGGCGCGGTACTCATGCCCGATGGACGGCTTGTCACCATGGACGCACGACGCCCTGATGATCCGCGCGGGGCTTTGACTCAAGAAGAGGTCAAACAAAAGCAACTGAACCACATGAATGTCAGGGCGGCTGATATCAGCAGTGTGCTCGACGCCGTTCTAAACAACACCGCCCTACCAGAGAATTTGACTGCGCTGATCGACCCGAACCGAGTCGCGGTGATTGGCCATGGTCTCGGCGGCGGCGCCGCAGCCCAGGCGGCAATTGATGATCAACGCATCAAAGCTGGGATTGCACTCTCAGCCGATGCTTATGGTCGACCCCTCACGGAGGGTACGCGCGTGCCCTTCTTCTTTGCGAGCTCGCCCGTCATGTTGTCGCCAAACCTGACTGAAGAGCAGCGACAGCTGGCACTCGAACCACAACAACACCGCCAGAGGCTTGCACAGCTCGCCCCCGAGGCCTATGAAGCAACCATTGTAAACTGCAGCTCAGGTGACTTTACCGATCTTGCTTTCAATTCAGATGTACTCCGATGGCCCTCAGCCAACCCGATTAATGGAGCTCGCCTGCAGTTCATCGTAAGTCAGTACATTCGCTCATTCCTCAACGCTAAATTAGATGGACAAAGTGCCCCATTGCTTAGCCGAAGCTCAAGTCCTTATCCTGAGGTGACATTGCGACTTGTTGAACCAGAGAATCCTGAGGAAACAGCTCCGTGAGTGATGCTCCAAAAAAGAAGCCGGCTGTGGCGCATCGGAGTCGCAAACGCGCCCGACAACATGCCCTCACCAGCGATTCTAATGCCGGTTTCACTCCAGCAAAGCTGCCGGAACACGACCTCATTGTGACCGCTGAGCCAGAGTTTATTGAGACACAAAGCCAACTCGATCTCTTTGTTAAGCACATTGCTGCTTGTCAATGTGTCGCTTATGACACCGAATTTGTGGGAGAACTCAGTTACTTTCCAAAACTCTGCCTTATTCAACTTGTCACAACCGAACGGATCGCCGTTGTGGATGCAATGGCGGAACTCGACTTGAGTGGTGTTTGGGATGCGCTGGCAAGTCCCGACATCGATGTGGTCGTTCATGCTGGCCAGCAAGATCTTGAGCCCGTGGTTCGTTTAGGCGGAAAAGCGCCTTCGAAGATATTTGATGTACAGATTGCCGCGGCTTTCGTTGGTCAGGGGTACCCCGTCTCCCTTGCAAGGCTTGTTGAACGATTTTGTAAGTACAACCTGCCAAAGTCGTTGACCTTTACGCATTGGGATGAACGACCCCTTTCAGATGTCCATATCGAATATGCGGCCAATGATGTTCGTTTTCTTTTGCTTCTCCGCCAGCGCCTCTGCGAAAAACTGGATCAACTTGGCCATCTCGGTTGGGCTCAGCAAGAAATGACGCGTCTCGAAGAGATGCCTAATTATCAATTTGATCCCAAAACTGCTTATCAGCGCATACGAAAGAGTCGATCGATGGGACCGCGCAGTCTGACGGTGTTGCGCGGCTTAGTCGCTGTTCGAGATACCGCAGCTCGCGAGCACGATCTACCACCGCGCACGCTGCTCAAAGATGAAGTGCTCTTGGCGCTTGCTCGAACACCACGAAGTCAAATGGCCGATTTGAAGCAGGTCCATGGGCTCCCCCGACCACTGGCAGAGGCGTACGGACAACAGCTCATTGATGCGACGCAAGCGGCACTTGCAGAGCCCAAATCTTCTTGGCCGAAACCGCAAGAGCCAGACCTCACCCCTGAACAACGAGCTGCAACCGATCATCTCTGGGCTCTGATACAGGCTTGGTGTCTTGGTCGTGGCGTGGCTCCCTCTCTGGTCATTACACGAGCCGTCGCTGGCCACGCAATGCTGGCTCATCGCCGCGGCCAAAGTGCTGCATCTGCACTGGCAGATGGGTGGCGGCAGGAGTTCCTGGGACAGACGATCGATCGGCTGCTCGATGGTTCACATGTCATGCAACTAACCTGGAAGAGAAATGTGCTGAAAGCTTCACTGGTACCCCAAAGCGATAGCTAACAGGGCCATGGTGGCAAGCTTGACAGCTTCTTCGCTCGAGCAACCCGAGGCATTGAATCTTCCACTCTGTGGAGCACTCAAGGCCAGATGGTCGATGTCTGTTAGGGATTGCCCGCTATAGTGGCAGTGGTGCGTCAAGGTGGCCTTGAAAGAGGCTACTGAGATCGAGTTGGCAACAGCAACGGTTCGATTCGACCAGGGAAGGTCTCAGCATGGCACGACAGCGCGTGGTCTCCGGAGAAGCGACAAGACAAGAGGCCGCGTCCGATCAGGACCCGGTCATTGCTCAGTCAAGCTCAGCACAAAGCAACGTTCGCCCCCAGGAACTCTCTCAATACATTGGCCAAAGCGAAATGCTTGAAACGCTTCGGATTGCGTTGCAGGCCGCTCAACAACGCAATGATCCGATGGAACACCTCCTTTTGCATGGCCCACCAGGGCTGGGTAAAACCACGTTGGCACACGTTGTCGCGGTGGAAATGGGCACACAACTACACTTGGCTTCGGGCCCAGCCCTTACCAAAGCCAGTGACCTGGTCGGTACGCTGACAAAAATGCAAGCTGGCGATGTCTTGTTCATTGACGAGATTCACCGCCTGCCTGCTGCGGTCGAAGAGTATCTCTACCCAGCTATGGAAGATTACAAGATCGATTTCACGCTGGATGCTGGTATGCATGCACGGGTGGTCACCTATCAACTCAAACCCTTTACGCTGATTGGAGCGACCACGCGTGCGGGGTTACTAACCGCAGCACTGCGCAGCCGCTTTGGTCTGGTCAACCACCTTCGCTTTTACGATGAACAAGAACTCATTGAGATTCTTCACCGGGCTGCCGATCGCCTTGGCCTACCGAAGATGACGAAAAACGCCCGCCAGGCCATTGCCAGACGCAGCCGTGGCACCCCACGGGTCAC
>CALCOW010000474.1 GCA_937899935.1 uncultured Phycisphaerae bacterium | reverse complement strand
CGAACTGACGAGCGTCATAATCACAAATCCAACAAAGTTATTGACTGTCCAAAGTGACAGTCCAAACGCAAGCCATCCCCATACAAACATGACGGTCAGTTGTAGGGCTCCAAATGAAGAGATGAAAAGCCACTTCGCAATAATGATGTGGGACATGCCAACATCCGTACAAAGCAAACGGTCGAGCAATCCAGTTTCTTCTTCTTCGAGCAAGGTTCCCGCGAGGCCAGTGGTTGCAAAAAGCAAGAAAATGGCACCAATGCCAGCAGCAAAGTAGGCCACCAGCGGCCGATTAGTCTTTGATTCGACGTTATCGTCGTAGACCTTGGTAATGACAAGAGGAACCAAGTTTGCACTGATATCTGTGGATTCAGGTGTCGTCGGTAAGTGCGCCAAAGGAACCATGGGCGCTTCACGGTTCGATGTCCATACAGAGAACGCCCGTTGCAGGACTAGATCCGGCAAGGCCTCGAGGATGGTTTCTCTTACACGGCTACTCACTACTTCAGCAGCCAAAGGATTAGCGGGATCAACCAGTATCTCTAGTGGCGCGGTTTTTTGATCCCAATTCTCATCGCCAAATCCCTTGGGTATCACAATTGCAAGATGTTGATCTCCATAACGCACCGCTTCCCACGCATATTGGCGAGAAATGTTCTGTGCCTCCTTGCCCTCTTGATTAGTTAGTAAATTAAATTGGCTCACTCGCCTCAATTCGTCTATAAAACGCGCACTTTGTTCTGTTTGATCTTCGTCAGCGACCAACATTACGAGGTGTCCTGGTGTTCCTTGGCCAAAAGAACCGAAGGCCAATGAGAAGATCGTAAAGAAAAGAATAGGTAGCAAAAAAGTGATCAATAAGGTCACTCGATCGCGCCAGATCCGTGCCCAAGATATCTTGAATAAGCAATAGATCATTCGCGAAGATCCCTCCCTGTCAGTGACAGAAAGACATCACGTAGTGTTGGGGTATGTATTCGAATCTCCTGGACCTCACATCTAGCCTCTTTGAGATTTGCAAGTAGTGAGGGTAGCTGACCAGCAATGTCAATCATCCTGCAACGTACTCGCAGGCCTTCAATACTTAGGCCATCTATCTTTAACGGAGACGTTGGTTGCTCTCGCAAGAGTATCTCGACTTGGTGATCTTCACCCACCGTTTGCAAGATCAATTCATCGATCGTGCCCTCAGCAATTTCACATCCGTGATCGAGCACAATGACGCGATCAGCCATTTGTTGCGCTTCATCAAGTTGGTGTGTTGTCAGAAGTATTGATGTTCCCTTCTCTCGAAGGGAGTTGAGCATATCCCAAATGCGCTCGCGGCTCTGTGGATCAACACCAACCATCGGTTCATCAAGAAGAATCAGCTCAGGTTGGTGAAGGACACCGCATGCTAAATTGAGGCGCCGTTTCATGCCACCAGAAAAATCTCCGGCAAGATCATTACGTCGCTCATTGAGGCCAGTCCATTCCAGCGCCCAGTGAACACGTTGCTTTATGTCTTCCTGATCGACTCGATGAAAAGCAGCAAAAGAAAAAAGGTTCTCAATCGCGGTGAGATGAAAATAGATGGCGAGGTCTTGGGGAACAACACCAATACGCCTGCGTAAAACTTCACTTGATGCTCTTGTTGGATCTACTTGTTGTCCAAATAGTGAGAGTTGTCCAGTGTCCAGTCTGACGCGTCCTGCAATAGATCTGATGAGCGTGGTCTTGCCTGCACCATTGGGGCCCACAAGAGCCAGCCAGTGACCTCTCTGTAAAGTCAGATTGGCGCCACAAAGGGCTTTGGTCCCATTGAATCGCTTGTAAGCATTCCTAATTTCAAGGACATTTTCCATTTGGGAGCCTTGTTCATGGCTTTTTGAAGTAATGGGATAGGAAGTCTGCATCATGACAAACTCATTTTACTCGCCCATGAAAACTTGGGTGAGAAGTGATTGCTCAAGGCGAGCCATGCCTCGTGAGGCGGTTGCAGAAAGTAAGACTGCCGATAGGCTAGTGAACAAGAAAAAGATCAAGATCATGGTAGAGCCACATCACCCAATTCCGGACCATCATCAGCAGAAACCTTGGTGGGAAAGCTTTTTTGATGAAGTTTACGGCCAGGATGTGCTTGACAGACTCGATGAGGAAAAAACCAAAGCTCAAGTTGATTTTATTTTCAGGGAGCTGAATTTAAAACCAGGTCAATCTGTATTTGATCAATGTTGTGGTCGAGGCCGCCTGAGCATTCCGATTGCAACTCAGGGCTGCCATGTGACGGGCGTCGATTGCATTGATACCTATATTAGTAGGGCATCACATAAATCACGTGAGTCACAACTAGCATGCGAATTTATCTGTGATGATGCTCGTCAGTTCGTGATGCCGGAGCTTTGTGATGTCGTCATCAATTGGTTTACCAGCTTTGGCTACAGTGCCGATGATGCAGATAATATCAAGCTTCTTCAAAGAGCCTACGAGTCTCTGAAGCCTGGCGGGATGTTTGCCTTAGATTATGTGAACATGGCATATGTAATCAAGAACTTCCAAGATCGCCATGTGCACATTGATGGTCCGGACTGTTCAAATTCACTTGTTGTTATCGAAGAGAGCGAAGTCGATTGTGTAGCCGGCATGTTGAAGAGTCATTGGAATTTCTTTCTTCCTGATGGAAAGAGAACTCGTCGGTTGATGAAAGTCAAGATATACATGCCATATGAAATCTCTTCGTTGCTTCAGAATTGTGGTTTTGAAGAGATTCGTTTGTTTGGCAATGTATTAAGTGATCCAATTACACTTGAAACTCCGCGTTGTATCTGCGTTGGTCGAAAGCCAGCATAAACAGGAAAAAGACTTCCATGCTCCGTACATTTCGAGCGCCAGGGCGAGTCAACCTCATCGGTGATCACATCGACTATGTGGGCGGGATGGTATGCCCGGCAACCATTGACTTAGAGTGTCATGTTCGAGTGCTCACTACACAAGGCGACCACTTAAGGGTTCGCTCTGTCGATCTTGGCGAAGAGGGTGTTTGGGATGTGCACTCAATCCACAAGCAAGAGCCTACGGGAACATGGATGGACTACGTCATTGGTGTTGCGAAAGAACTGGATCATCGTGGTATTGCCTTGTTTCCCGCCCATATTGAAATTTCCAGCACTGTTCCAATTGGAGCAGGCCTGAGCTCCTCGGCCTCACTTGAGGTTTCGATTGCATTAGCGCTCTGTGATATCGCTGGCGAGACAGTGCCGCGTCCTGAATTAGTTGAAATGTGTGTTGCCGCCGAGCGAAAATTTGTAGGTGTTCAGTGCGGCATTATGGATCAATTTGTTTCGGTCTACGGTGCTGATGGATGTGCAATGCTATTGGATTGTCATACTCAAAAGCACCAGCTTATTGAATTGCCGATAGACATGAAGATTGTGGTGGTTGATTCGAAGATAAGGCACTCCCTTGGTAGCAGTGCTTACAACGAGCGTCGGCAGCAGTGTATTGAAGTTGAGAAGTTGCTTGGTACTGCATTACGTGATCTGACCATTGACGATCTTCCAAAATGCATTGAAATCCTGCCCTCGCCACTGAATAAACGATTGTGTCACATTGTGACGGAGAACAATCGTGTGCATCGATTTGCCGAGGCGTGTTGGCACCATGAACTTTCAATGCTCGGTGAGTGTATGCATGAGTCTCATGTGAGCTTGCGAGATGATTATGAAGTGAGTTGTCGGGAATTGGACGCGTTAGTTGAACTCGCTGAACAACAGGCTGGAACGATTGGGTCAAGAATGACTGGCGGCGGTTTTGGTGGCTGCACAGTTAATCTCGTCGAACCTGAGAAATTGACTCCTTGGTCAGAGGCTATGATTGATGGATACAAGACTCAGTTTGATAGGGCTCCAGAAATTTACGTCGTACGCCCGAGCCAAGGCGCCGGTCCTTACGACGAATAGATCTGATGACAAAATCTATTCGCTATAGAAAGTAAGTTGGGCCCCATGTGGGAGCACGATGAACCACCTTGACATTGGTGACAGCGCGCTGCGAGACGACGAAAGGTACTCTTGAAAGAGACCCGTCAACAACATCAATCATGTGGTAGGCCATCGTGACCAGTTTGTATACTCAATCAAACGTTGATGAGCTGCAGGCATACATATAGATGGGCGTCTACTGGTACGGGCTCCCACATATGGGACTCCAAACTTACTTGTCGCTGGCAGATAGTTCACAAGAAACCACTGCAGCAACGATTACGCGATATCGCACCGATTAAGGGGCAATGTTTCGTGTTGCTTTTTAGATTTAACTCTGAGCTCGACTGGGCCCACTGCGATCATCTATAAAGACATTGAGTTCAGGCTCGGGGTGTTCTTGTGCTTGCTCGAGATGATGAGGAGACGGATGTTCGTAACTGATGCCAGCGGCGAATCCTCGCTCGATTGAGCCTAATAGTTTTGATCCAAGACTTGCTAGTGCAACGGTGATGAGTCCGAGGAAGATGAGTCCAAGTGATCCTGGCGGGAAAATGAACATCAAGAAGAAGGCGAGACAGAACTCAAATATCACCAAGCCGGCCATAAAGTATGGAAAAGCTGCATCGATGAATCGAACTATCCGGTAGAGCAACATTGCAGAATTAGCATAGCACCTCTCACTCGGAAAGTCCTCAAGGGGCTTTTGCAAATAACCAGGGACTGTTAGACAATACGGTGAAGGAGCTAAAAGTGACCGACTATCTGAGACTACCACCGGGTCCGGACCCACCGTCGGCGGTC
This sequence comes from uncultured Phycisphaerae bacterium, assembly GCA_937899935.1. GTDB lineage: Bacteria > Planctomycetota > Phycisphaerae > Phycisphaerales > SM1A02 > JAQWNP01. The sequence continues at coordinate 20,618 of CALCOW010000474.1, read as the reverse complement.
AACGCCGTGATTGAGATTCCTAAGGGTTCTTCAAGTAAATTTGAATACGACAAGAATCTTAATGTATTTAAGCTTGATCGAGCCCTTTATAGTCCCGTGCACTACCCAGGGGCCTATGGTTTTATTCCGCAGACCCACGCTGAAGATGGTGATCCACTCGATGTTATTGTCATGACTGATGGGCCAACCTTCACGGGATGTCTCATCGAAGTACGGCCACTTGGCGTGCTAGAGATGCGTGACGATAAAGGGCTTGATCATAAGATACTGGGCGTTCCCGTCAGCGATCCACTGGCTCGTGATCTACACGGCTTACAACATCTCTCGAGTCATCTTCTTCGTGAGGTGGACTACTTCTTCGGTATTTATAAAGAACTTGAAGGTAAGAAATCGGATACCTATGGATGGCAAGATCGCGTTGCTGCTTTTCAGATTATTGAAGAATGTCTGGATCGTTTTCAAAAGCGAGAAGCCGATGAGCTGAATATGTAGCCTGCGTAATCGGATCCATGCTGTCAAAGCTTGTTGGCATCATTAGATTTTAAAACGCCACAGACGGCCTTAGTCAGTTGTCTTAGCGGGCTCAACAAATCGCTCCATCCCATTCGGCGAGACCACTTCGCAGACGCCATCTTCGTTAACGGTGTAGTAGCACTGTACCGTTCCTGTCATTCGAGGAGATATGGAATAACCTGGATCCAGAGCCGGGTTCTTTCGCAGTGCGGTTGGAGTGCGCGCCCAGAAGCTCAGATAGACGACCATGCCAGGCTTTGTATGGTCGCCCTTGATGACCTGTTTGACCTCTATCTCAGCAATATAAGCAACAGTGACCCCACCATCCTCGGGGAAAGGCCGCATGTAAATGCCACGAATATCTCCAACAATTTGATTGGTAGATTTCGCCTGTAATTCAGCAGGTGGCAGGGGTTGGCTATTGGGTCCACCAACAGGAGCAACCTGTGCATGAGTTGTCATGATCATGCAGAGCGTGAGTGCAGTGATGACAGTAAGTACCGACCATCTAAGCATTTTGATTTCCTTCCAGCAGAGTTGAATAGACCAGCACATGGTAGGCAGAAAAGGCACGCTCGACCGGTGTTGGTGGAGGTGTTCTTGCGAACTTTTATTGTATTTTTAGACCGAAAAAAGTCATTCCCAAGCAAATTGACGGGTTTCGCGTGCCATGGGGGCGGAGTTTGCCCACCATCAACAAGCAAATCTGAAGCAGTCCTTTGTAAATTGAAAACATCAAAATTACCAATCGTTAGCGATCGGCGTTTACACTTCCGCCCGTTGACTATGAACATCTAGCCAAATGTGTTTGGATTAGGAGATTTGAAATGAGAAAAATAATCGTAATGGGTGCAATTCTTCTTGTTGGAGGTGTGGCCATGGGTGATCTTCAAAACGACTCAACACCGGGAGAAGTCGAAGATCTTCGTCGAATGGTAGAACAACTGAAGAATGAGGTGGATCAGGTTCGTGCTGAGCAGTCAGCCGATTGGTTAACTGAACAGCGAGCCGAAGAAGTGCGCGTCTTAGTACAAGATGTACTAGCCGATGCCGACACAAGAGCGAGCTTGCTACAAGATGGTGTCTCAGCTGGCTACAACAAAGGATTCTTCATCACCAATGCAGATGGTTCGTACACGATGAAGATCAATGCACAGTTTCAGTTGCGATGGGAATATAACACGGCGCCAGGTAGCGACCCAGAAGATGACTACGGATTTGAACTGCGACGTCTGAAGTTAAAGTTCGGTGGTAATATCATAGATAAGACCTGGAAATATAAGTTTGTTGTAGCAAGCAGCCGGAATAACGCTACCGGCGGTACGGCCAATCTGTTTATTGAAGATGCTTACATTTCAAAGAGTCTGGGTGATGGCCTGAGTGTCAAGTTTGGCCAGTACAAAGTTCCTTATCTTCGTGAAGAGCTTGTGTCTTCAAGTAAGCAGTTAACAGTTGATCGTTCGATTATCAACACACGCTTCACGTGGGGACGTAGTCAGGGTATTGGCGTTGGTTATGCGAGTGATAACCTGACCGTCGATTTTATGTACAACGACGGACCGAAGCACATCAATCTTCAGAGTCTCGACGGTGCTTCGAATAACGGTCTTGCGGCTCGCGCTCAGGTATTACTTGCGGGTAACTTCAAGCAGTTCAAGGGTATGAGTGGTATGCCAGGTGGCGATTTTGGTGCAATGATCGGTGCCGCATTCGCTTGGACCAACGCTGGATCAAAAGACGCCGTTTTGAGCTATCCACGTAAGGATGCGAACGACCAAAACTACGGCTTTACGGTCGACGCAAGCTTACAAGGTGGTGGCTGGAATGCGATGGCCTACTTTGTTTGGAATAATGGCAAGGCAAAGAGCAGTGGCGATTGGAATTCATCATGGGGCGTCGTTGCCCAAGGTGGTATCTTCCTTGCCGACCCAGTAGAGATTTTTGCTCGCTACGCCCTTGGTCATATTGAGGATAACAGTCCTGAAGATACAAACTGGGTTACAGTTGGCGTCAACTACTATCCAGTTGAAGATTCAACGAACGTTAAGATGACAACCGACTTTGGTTGGGCATTTGATGCAGTTGATTCAACATACACAAGCTCCGGTACCGGTGTTCGTAGTTCAGACGATTCCGGCGAATGGTTGCTTCGCAGCCAGATTCAGCTCCTCTTCTAAACAAATCTCTAGACTCGTTTATCAAGTATCGCCGCGGCCACATAAGTGGTCGCGGTGTTTTTGTGGTCAAAGAATCCTCTTTTGGCCAATGCGAAGTCGTATGAAGCCAGTCCTTTGATAGCTGACAAGCGATATTTGGTCAAAATGTCGTTCTTACAGATGAAAATCGACGCGTTTTCTAGGCATGCCATTGAATTCCATTACACTTCCGCCCTGGGATACGAGAGATTTCGGGTACGGAGCTCTGATATGACAAAACCATTCATCTTGGCCGCGATTCTCATGACGGCTGGTGCAGCCACAGGTGATCAAACAGATGATTCGCTCCTTAATGAAGTGAAGCACTTGCGTAGTGTGGTAGCAGAACTCAAAAGTGAAGTCGATCAAGTTCGGGCAGAGCACTCAGCGGACTGGTTAACAAACGAGCGAGCTGAAGAAATACGTGGTTTGGTGCAAGATGTATTGGCTGATGCTGATACACGAGCAAGCTTGTTGCAAGATGATATGAGTGCAGGTTATCGCAGAGGCTTCTTCATCAGCAGTGCAGATGGTTCCTACACGATGAAGATTAATGGTCTCTTCCAACTACGCTGGATGTATAACGACACGCCTGATGGGAATCCGAAAGTAGACTATGGATTTGAGATTCGACGTCTGCGCATTGAGTTTTCGGGCCACATTATTGACAAGACATGGAAATATAAATTTGTCATTGCAAGCAATAGAAACTCAGCAACCAATAGTAGTGGAAACTTGTTTGCTGAAGATGCATATATTTCGAAGAGTCTTGGAAATGGTTTGACCGTTAAGTTCGGACAGTACAAGGTTCCATATCTTCGTGAACAAGATGCTTCAGCGAGCCGACTGCTTGCAGTAGATCGAACGATTATCAACACCCGATATACATGGGCTCGTAGTCAGGGAATTGGTCTCAACTACGCAACTGATCATTTCACATTGGACTTCATGTATAACGATGGTCCTAAGCATATTAATCTTCAAGCGCTAGAAAACGATTCAAACAATGGCATTGCAGTGCGTGGCCAGGCACTTCTTGCGGGTAGCTTTCGACAGTTCAGAGGTATGAGTGGGATGCCAGGTGGCGAATTTGGCCTCATGCTGGGTGCGGCTTTTGCCTGGACCAACGCAGACTCTAAGAATGCAATTCTCAGTTACCCACGTAGGGATGAAAACAAACAGAACTATGGCTTCACTGTAGATGCAAGTTTACAAGGCAGTGGCTGGAACGCTATGACTTACTTTGTATGGAACAATGGCCAGAGAGAATCGAATGAGTGGGAGCAATCGTGGGGTTTTGTTGCCCAAGGTGGTTTTTTTGTCGTAGATCCACTTGAGATATTCGTGCAGTACTCGCTGGGGCATATCGATGATAGGGATACTGAAAATACGAGTTGGCTGACTGCCGGTTTTAGTTATTATCCGATTCCATCGAGCAGAGAAATCAAGTTTACAACTGATTTTGGATGGGGTTTTGATCCAATCGCAGATACGTATTCGAGCTCTGGCAACGGTGTTCGTGAATCTGACGAAGCTGGCGAATGGTTGATTCGTAGTCAGCTTCAACTCATGTTTTAGACAAGGTGATCGTCGCTATCAGCTTCGTTGTGTCAGGCATGCTTCGGTGCATAGCTGGTTATGTATGAGCGCTCAAAAAATCTTTGCTGTGAGCTCACTATTGCATAAGCGTCGGCTATTAAACTCAATGGATGATACGCACGTAAGCAGATTTGACTTTTCGCGAATCAAAATTCAAATGACGCTATGGCTCACAGACCAAGATCCGGCTGGCGGCAGTGATAGCCAAGGTCACATCGTTTCCCGCTAGATCGGTCCTAAGGGTCATGGCTTCGCTGGCTGGGTCACTACTAAGTATGGTGACCAAGTTTCCAGGCCGAAGGTTGTGCTTGGCGAGGAAATGGAGAAACTCGTTCCGCTGGTCGGCAATTCGTGCGATTCGGTACTGAGAGCCAACCTGGCACTCTGCCAACAACTGATTCGATTGGTGGCTTATATCACCGCCACCATCGGGAATAGGATCACCATGTGGATCGAATTGGGGGTGGCCAAGCAGAGAGTCGATCGCATCGAGAAGGCGGGGTGAGACGGCGTGCTCAAGCTGCTCAGCTTCCTCGTGGACGTCTGCCCAATCAATCTTGAGCACCTCAACCAGAAATGACTCTATCAACCGATGGCGTCTGAGGACGTCGAGGGCCGTGTGCTTGCCTTGCGGTGTCAGTTGAACGCCATTGTAAGGTTGATACAAAACCATTTTTGAGGCGGCCAGGCGCTTGACCATAGCGGTTGCTGTACCAGGTGTGACGTCGAGGGCGGTCGCAAGCTGGCCCATAGGCAAGAGCTTCTCGCCGGACTCGAGATAGATCTGTTTGAGATAGTCCTCCACTGTCGCAGTTGGCATTTGGGTCTCCTTACGTCGATACTTTGAGCAGGAGCGGATATTTGGTATAGTAAACATAATATTTTTGAGAAGTCAAAATTTATCTTCTATTGTCTTATTCTGGAGCCCAATGATGATTCGACGTTACTTGACAGCCTTCCACCAACCACGCTGGAACGGCCTTCTTTTCGCACTGATAGCCACCATTTTTGCCTGGCCTAATCTCACGACTCAAGCTCAACAAGCCAATCAGAAGATCACCGCTGTGGTGACGACCGGCATGGTTGGCGATCTGGTGCGAAATGTTGGTGGTGAATATGTGGAAGTCATCGATCTGATTCCATCGGGATTTGACCCGCACCTGTATAAGGCGACACGTAGCGATGTACGCAAGCTTTCATCTTCCGACATCATCTTCTATTCGGGTTTGATGCTCGAAGGGCGAATGGGTGACACCTTTATAAAAATAGCCCGACAGGGGAAGCCAGTGTACCCAGTGACCGAAGGCATCGATCAAGAAATGCTCATTGAGCCGGAAGAGTTTGAAGGTCAATATGATCCGCATATCTGGATGGATATTTCCGCATGGATCCAGACCGTAGAAGTTGTCAAGATGGCGTTGTCTGAAATTGATCCTGCGCATTCCAAAGCGTTTCAAAAGAATGCTGATGCCTATATTGAACAACTCCGAAAACTCGACGAATTCGCAAAATCATCACTTGCATCAGTTCCAAGCGCCAATCGTAAGCTCATAACGGCACATGATGCATTTAACTACTTTGGTCGTCGGTATGACATTGATGTTTATGGAATCCAGGGTATCTCAACAACAGCGGAAGCAGGACTACAGAACGTTAATGCTCTTATTGATCTTGTGGTTGGTAGCAATGTCGAGGCTATCTTTGTTGAATCGAGCATTTCTGATAAGAATGTTAGAGCGATTATAGAGGGTTCAAAAGCTCGTGGACATGACGTTGATTTAGGTGGAGAGTTATTCTCGGATGCGATGGGCCCCGAAGGTACGTATGAGGGCACCTACATTGGGATGATGGATCACAACATAACCAACATTACACGTGGGCTTGGTGGGGATGCACCAAAGGCCGGATTAAATGGCAAACTGACCACGCATATTGAAACAGACGAGCGAGCTCCTTCAGAATGAACTCGGAGATTCAGTCTGAGAGCATTTTGCCGAACCAGGATCTCCCTCGATCTCGCTCCGCTCGTGACGAGGTGCCTCCGGGGCGAGAACATCATCCCGATTCACCATTGTCAATTCATGACATGACAGTTGCCTATCACCGCAAACCAGTTCTTTGGGATGTCGACTATGACGCGCCAGCGGGGAAGCTCATTGGTGTCATTGGTCCCAATGGAGCTGGCAAGAGTACTTTGCTTAAGGCGGCACTTGGATTAGTGCCCAAGGCCTCAGGCAAAGTTCTTTTTTTTGGTCAACCATATCGTTCTCAGCGGAACCGAGTTGCATATGTTCCACAAAGAGAATCAGTTGATTGGGATTTTCCGATCAACGCGCTCGAAGTCGTCACCATGGGAAGATATGGAAAGATTGGTTGGATCAAACCGGTTTCAAAGCGACATCGAAACGTGGCCATGGAAGCTCTTGAACGCGTTGGAATGAGCGATTTAGCGAAACGGCAGATCAACCAACTTTCAGGTGGCCAGCAACAGCGTGTCTTCCTTGCTCGAGCTCTAGCACAAGAGGCCTCCCTCTACATGATGGATGAACCACTTGCAGGTGTCGATGCCGCAACTGAAAGCACCATTGTCAATGTGTTGCGGGATTTGCGTGATCAAGGGGCCACCGTGATCGTTGTTCATCATGATCTACAAACGGTCAGTCAATACTTTGACCACGTGTTGCTTCTGAATATGCGCATGGTGGCTTCGGGCATCACGAGCGACGTATTCACTCAAGAGAACCTGCGCAAGACCTATGGAGGTCGCCTTACGCTTCTCGATCAAGCCGCGGAAGCCTTGGCTCGCGCCGGTGAATAGGAGTGCGTATTTTTGACGACCGATCGCATCATAAAACAGACGTGGCTTTTTATGATGATGGTTGTCATGTTGGTTGCGGCGCCCTTGTTTGCTGGTGAAGTTGAAATCCAAGAAAACATAAGTTTTGTTGATCAGTTACTCCGTACATTGAGTCTTCGAGACTACAACACACGGCTTGTACTGACTGGAACAACACTTCTAGGACTGGCTTCAGGTGTCATGGGTACGTACATGCTACTCCGCCGCCGATCACTGATTGGCGATGCCCTGGGGCATGCGACCTTTCCTGGTATTGCATTGGCTTTCATGATCATGGTGGCATTTGGTGGAGAAGGTAAATCGCTTCCAGGGCTCTTGATTGGTGCGGCAGTCACGGGCTTGCTTGGGGTTGGAGCGGTCGTATTTATTCGGCATTGGACTCGACTGAAAGAAGATGCTGCTCTGGGTATTGTTCTCAGTGTTTGGTTTGGGATTGGCGTAGCTCTCATGGGATTGGTGCAGTCGATGCCAGGTGCTGATGCAGCTGGTCTTGAGTCGTTTATTTATGGCAAGACCGCATCAATGGTTCAGAGTGATGCGATTCTTATCGCTGGGGCTGCAGTCACAGTTGTCATTGTCTGTACGCTCCTTTTCAAGGAATTTGCCATATTGAGTTTCGATGTCGATCTTGCTCGCACGCAAGGTTGGCCGCTTGTCAAGATTGATTTGATCATGATGCTCTTGGTGACACTCGTTGTCGTGGTTGGCCTGCAAGCAGTTGGATTAATACTTGTTGTTGCATTGTTGATTATTCCGGCTGTGGCCGCACGCTTTTGGACACAGCGTCTCTATCTAATGATATGGATTGCAGCCTTGATAGGGGCGCTTAGTGGGCTTGTTGGTGCCGGGATAACAAATCTCTTTGCAGGTCTGCCTGCCGGAGCAGTCATTGTGTTGACCGGTTCATCTATTTTCCTAATAAGCCTCATCTTTGGATCGTATAGAGGACTTGTAGTTTTATTAACGCGTCGAGTCCGTCTTAATAGACGTGTTCGATATCAGCATTTGTTACGTGCGTTATGGGAAGCTGGCGAACTCAAACAACGAGCATCCCAGTCGCAGGATTGCATTACTCTCAAATGGCTATTGCAGCAGCGAGCCTGGAGTCAGAGGTCACTTCAAAGACTTCTTAAATCTGCTCAGCGAAAAGACCTTCTCTTGTTTGACCCCAATAAAGAGACCGTGCGGCTTACTAAATCAGGAGAAATAGAGGCCTCTCGTGTTGTGCGAAACCATCGACTTTGGGAGTTGTACTTAATTCACTATGCAGACATTGCACCATCACATGTCGATCGAGATGCTGATAGCGTTGAACATGTCATAGGTACAGATTTGGTTCGTGAACTTGAGTCAGCGATTGCTGATGCAGGGGATGTTTTACGTCCTCCTCCAAGTCCGCATAAGCTCGGTGTGCAGTCATGATCTGGGATAGCACTGATACTTGGATTGTCGTTATTGGTGTTCTTGCAGGGATATCAAGCGCCTTGTTGGGCAGCTATTTGCTGTTGCGACGAATGAGTTTGATGGGAGATGCCATAAGCCATGCGGTACTACCAGGTTTAGCTATCGCCTTTTTAGTAACCTTGAGTAGAGATAGTGTTTCCATGTTTATAGGCGCTGCAATTCTTGGAGTGCTGACTGCTATTGTGACACAAATTCTTCATCGGAATGGGAAGGTTGAAGAAAATGCTTCGCTTGGTGTTGTCTTTACAACGCTGTTTGCTTTGGGCCTCATACTGATCTCACTCTTTGCAAACAAGGTTCATCTTGACGCTTCTTGTGTGCTCTACGGCAATATTGTGCTATCGACATTAGACCAAGTCTCAGTCTGGGGATGGATGGTGCCGAGGGCTGCTGTAGTTTTGTTTATTGTGTTGTTGATTGATATTGCTGCTATTGCCATTCTGTTTAAAGAACTGCGCATTACATCGTTTGATCCTGCGATGGCTGATACGGTTGGATTTAATCCCTGGATATGCCAGTACATTCTCATGTCGCTGGTAGCAGTCACTGCAGTGGCAGCATTTGAAGTGGTCGGGAGTATATTGGTTGTTGCAATGATTATTGTGCCACCCGCAACAGCATATCTACTGACGGATCGCCTGTTGGTGATGCTGGTGCTCTCAGTTGTCTTTGGGGCCCTTGCAGCCGGGTTCGGTCATGTTGCGGCAATCACGGTACCCATTTGGTTTGGCTTTGAAGACACCGAAACGGCTGGCATGATGGCAGTCCTGGCTGGGATCTTTTTCTTGCTAGCGCTACTAGGAGCTCCACGTTATGGGATATTAGGCCGCCTCGTTTACCGGGTGAGCTTGTCTTTACGCATAGCACGAGAGGATGTTTTGGGTTTTCTGTACCGCGCTGAGGAGCTGAGATCTGATCAAGCCCACAGTTGGCAAGCAGGTTCGATCGGTCAGGCAGTCGGTATATCACCGAGTCTGGCCAGAATCGCGTTAGTCGGACTGCACAGAGCAGGCCAAATTGTGCGTCATGATCGATCTTGGAGTCTGACAAACCAAGGCCGAAACCGAGCGGCGTCGCTCGTGCGGTCACATCGCCTTTGGGAAACATATTTGGCGAAACATTTTGACTTACCACTTGATCATGTTCATCGTGCAGCCATGGATCTTGAACATGTCACGGACGCATCAATGCAGGTCGCGCTATCTAGAGAAGTGAATAACCCAAGCATTGACCCTCATGGAAAGCCAATGCCAGAGGCCAAAGATCAAGAAAACGACCCGCAGTGATTAAGGATGATGTTACGCACCTCGGTGCATGGAACAAGATCTGAATGAGGCTGTTGTGGCGCGATGATCAGCGGTCGGTGACCTTGCGTGTGTTCGACGCGTCCGTGGGAACCTTTGACCAGATTTGTATCTAATGGAATGATGCGTAGTGTTGTTCGCATACCAAATCGCTGCTTAAGCAAATGCATTCCAACTCGCATCTTTGGAAAACGAATAGAGGGATCGATAAAGAGTTCTCGTGGGTCATAACCCGGCTTAGAATGAATATCTACTTGTTGCGCAAAACCTGGGGCTTTGTTCGCATCTAGCCAATAATCATAGGTAAACCAATATCCTGGCTCTGCCACTAAGACAAGATCCCCAGTTCGATCGTGCTCAATAGATGCCGCTTCTTTTTGTTCACGATCCATGATTTCAGCGATACCCGAGGTTTGTTCAAAGATTGACTTACATCTTTGAAGGGCACTCGAATTACTTGCGTAGACATGGGCGATTTGGTGATCAGCGACTGCAAATGCATCACTCAGGCTTGTATCGAGCCGCTCGCCACTAAATTCATCTCTTGCAGAAAGCAGGCCTTCTTCGCGAAGGATCTGGTTTGGACTGATCGCGGTATGTACTTGTTCGATCGCGTACTCATTGACACAGATAACCTGGGCCTTGCTGTCTTCAAAGAACGCAAGTAGATCGCCAAAGACTTCATCAATCTCGGAAACAGCTTGATGTGACCGAGGATCATCAGGGCCAAATTGTTGAAGTGCGTAATCAAGATGTGGAAGATAGACCAGCATTAGGTCGGGGCGGTGGTGAGTAAAGACATGTTTAGCAGAGTTGGCGATCCACTGAGATGAAGTAATAGAAGATGCAGGGCCCCAGAATGAAAAAAGTGGGAAGCGTCCAAGTTCATTTTGAAGTTGATCGCGGAGTTCGGACGGTTTGGTATGAATATCAGGGATCTTTCGGCCATCTTCTACGTACATCGGCCTTGGTGTAACAGCGATATCTGCACGCGTGTTCATATTGAACCACCAAAAGAGGTTTGCAGTTCTGCGGCTATTGCGGGCGGCGAGTTCATCCCAGACTTTGTCTCCTTGGACAATTGCATTCGATTGTTTCCAAAATCTCACTTCGTCAAGCGAACGTTCATACCAACCATTACCCACAATACCGTGTCCTGATGGTGGCAACCCAGTCAACATACTGGACTGAACGGTTGATGTTACGGCAGGAAGTACTGGCACCAGTTCGCGAGATCCAACGCGATCAATATACGCCTGTAGACGTGGGGCTCTACCTTCTACCAGCGACTGTGTTACTGCAACAAGATTAAGAACAACGGTAGGGGTAGCCATTTCAAGTTCCAGAAATGTATCGGTGCCCAATAAGGGTCCACAGGAAACATGCACCAGCAATGAGGATCAGCGCTGGCTGACCAAGTATGCTGAGATAAAACGCGTCAATCAATGATAGTGCACCAATCCATCCCAGCACTGCTTGATCTGTGCGCCGATGTGGCGGGAAAAGATAGAGACTGGCTCTCAGGATCCATAAGATCAAGAGGAAGCCAGTGATCCAGGCCCATAAATGCAGGGTCTCTGTAACAAAGTAGACAGGGAGGAGGCAGGGTACCGGTAGCAGGAGGCCCGCATAGGCGTGCCATCGTCTTGGCCGTCGCATCTCATAACGAGCCAGAATGGTGAGGAAGGTGACATAGATGGTGATCGCTAAGGCGAAAATAAGTAAGGTGGAACCTGGTACTGGCCAGAGCATGGAAGACGCGCCAAGCACGTAAAGACCGCCTCGACAAAGCCCCATAAATACTGCTGACCAAATGAGTCTCTTGTGCAAGACATCATAAAGTCCGATGCAAAGGACAATGGCGACTGCAACAAGTAACGAGGCCATCGAGATGGATGCTGCAACAGCAAGGCCAGCGCCTAACGACAGCAGAGATATCCATAGTGCATGTGGCCGAGAAATCTTTCCTTCAGGAATAGGTCGATTTGAACGGTCAATCGAATCAATAGGCGCATCCATCACATCGTTGAGTGCCACTCCACCGAAATAGAGAAACAGAGCACTGACAATAGCCAAGATGAGGAAACTCGTATCAATCGAATCCGTACTAAGGGCACCAATCGCACCTCCAACAAGAACATTGCTGGCGCAGGTTGGAAGGTTGGAGACGCGCCCCAGGCGAGCCAATGTGCGAAGGCTCGGCCATTGATCAGGCATTGATAAGGTCCTCAAACCAATTTAGCTCACACGTAATGCCTCGAATGAGATCATCATCACTCTGATGATCCGGCAGTACGTTCCATGCGTATGTCTCAATTTCAATCGGGCAAATCAGATCACATTCCTTAATCATCTGTGTGACTGATTCAATGTGGTCTTGGGTGGTCCCTAAACCACCAATTGTCTTGAGGTGTATCGGAACATGGAAATGAACACGCCACTCATCGTGTCGAGAAGCATCGTCATTGAGTTGACTCAGGGCATCGGGGAGATCCTCATAAAAGTCGACATGACCGTTCGGACTCCGACGAATGAGCGTCTGGTGTAAATAGCGAGGTTCGGCATACAACTCAAGTTGCTGTCGAGCAAGCAGCCGGTCGGGAGGACAGAGCTCGTCAAGGCGCCATGCCAAAGCAGATGACACTTGAATTTTTCCAACTTGGGCGTCGGCTGCAGCGTATTGTGCGAAAGGTTGGAGTGGGTCTTCGAACATCACTGCCGCATGGCAAATATCATGACAAACTCGTATATGACGAAAGATAATGTCGCGATCTCCGCGGGCATATAACTGTTCAAATATATTTGCTACATCGCTGCTTTGAGAAAGAACGCATCCAGGTTCTGGTTCCAGATCAATGTGGATAATACGTCCAGTGCGTTCCGCTAATTTGGCAAGATAGTGACTTGTGTCAATGAGTTGCTCGTACGCCACATGGAGTTTTGGCTGGTTGTCTTTTAAGGATCCCCATGCAATTGGTAGCGTTGAGATACTGCCCTCAGCGCCTGGAGGTAGAATCGTTGCTAAAAGATCGGCCAGATCACGAGTGAACTTCGCTCTTTCTGGACAGCTCCAGTCGGGTGTGTAGACACGGTGCTTAACGACCGACTCGTGAAAATCAAAGTATGGAAATCCATTGATGGTGTATGCATTCAATTCGTTGCTGCAAAGCCATTGGGCAAAATCAGCACGGGCAGCCTCGCTATTGAGTTCACCTAATGATTGTGCAGAAAGCCATAAACCAATAGGAAGCGGCGTTGATTGCTGTCTCTGCTTGTAGACATTCACAGCATATCGAAGCAAGTTGTCTTTAGTTTCTTGAAGATGAGATCCTGCATGAACGTTGGTGCAGTAGCCAATCAGCCAACCGTCACTTTGGCGATCAGACATCAGTTCGAAACCGCTCAGATTGCCCAAGAAAAGTGACAGGATTCTCAAACGTGACACGCATGACGTCTGCTTCTTGGTGGCCTCGCTTAAACATCTCGAGTCTTGCCTTTGGTACGGCAAGTGGATCGCTTGGTCCCCAGTCTCCCGCCGAGTTCATCCAGATACGTTCCTTGCCATACATCTCGAGAATATCAACAGCACGTTGCGGTGTACACTTTGTCTCAGGGTAGAGCGTCATGCCTGCCCAGAAGCCCTGGTCAAGTACAGCGCCAACGGTGTGTTCTTCAACATGATCGATAAGCACACGTCCTGGATCGAGATTGGTGTTGCGTTTGATGGCATCCATGATCAGTTGCGTGCCCTTGAGCTTATCTTCTAGATGTGGTGTGTGAACAAGCACTAACTGATTGTGCGCTTCGGCAAGCGCGAGGTGTTCTTCAAGAATCGTCAGCTCATTACGACTATTTTTGTTCAGTCCAATCTCTCCAACACCAAGCACACTGGGTTTTTCAAGAAACTCTGGGATGATAGAGAGGACTTCACGCGCTAAGCCAAGATCTTCTGATTCTTTGGGATTAATACAAATCCAACTATGGTGACGTATGCCATATGCTTCAGCTCGTTGAGGTTCTTGTTCGGTTAGCAGTCGGAAGTAATCGTAGAATCCCTGTGCGCTCGAGCGATCAAAACCAGCCCAGAAGGCGGGTTCAGTGATGGCCACACAACCTGCCAGTGCCATACGTTCATAGTCATCTGTCGTCCGCGATACCATATGAATGTGTGGGTCAATGTACTTCATGATGGCGTGTCCTGATCAGTAGGGCACGCACCAAAGGCGCCTTTGAGGCCGACGGCTGACTCAATCGGATCCGTTGAGTGGTCACTTAGGAGAGCCAAGATACGCGCCGCGCGATCAGGTTGATCATCGTTCAAGATAGCGACCGCCTGTCGCAAGGCAGCTACACGAAAATCATCTTGCGGCGGCTGCGGCACCGCTCTGTCAAGGCGATCCAGGAATGCTGCAATGTCGAGCGATTTGGCTCGATGTTCAAGGAAGTACAAGTCAACGAGACTTTGATAGTCCGTCGGTGGAGCCGATGATTCGGGAGGATCTTTGCGCGCCGTCATAGAGGACTATTCTACAAAGTGCCGTGCCTGTTGGTTCGACCTGGAAAAACATCGACCAATTCATTAGCAACTTGTTCCAGAAGTGCTGGATCTATCTCATGAACTTCAATGTACTTGCCAATATCGATGGCCATGGTGATCGCCAGTTGGCCGCCTAAATGCTCACGGAATTCCTCGAGACCTGTGAGCAGGGTGGGCACATCCTTGAGCCGGTCATGACTGACTGGTAGTCCAAGACGGGAAAGACAATCAATCGTTCGCAGTGAGATCGAACTATCGAGGAGTCCGATGCGTGTTGCGTAAAGCGTATCTAATGCCAATCCAATTGAGACGGCCTCACCGTGGGGTAGGGCAAAGTTGGTCATCTGCTCCAGCTTGTGTGCCGCCCAATGACCAAAGTCCAGTGGTCGAGCTCGCGTGAGTTCAAATGGATCACCACCAGCAACAATGTGATCAATGTGTAGTTCTGCGGTCCGTTCGATGATTGGGGTGGCTCGCTCAAGATCACCATTGCAAAGTGTTTGAGCGTCTCGCTCAAGGCTTTCGAAAAGTGTCACATCTTTCAAGAGGGCAACTTTAACGGCTTCACTAAAACCGCTTCGGAAGTCTCGCATTGACAGTGTTTCGAGCATGCGTTGATCATTCACAATGGCCCATGGTGGAGCAAATGAGCCCAAGAAATTCTTTTTTCCGAAAGCATTAATGCCATTCTTGACTCCAACACCAGCATCTGCTTGAGCAAGTGTGGTCGATGGCAAACGTATTAAGCGAACGCCACGATGAGTACATGCTGCTGCGAAACCGACTGCATCGAGAAGTGCGCCGCCACCAATAGCGATGACGTAAGATCGTCGGCATATCTTTCCATCATGAATTGCTTGGCAGACCGTGTTGAATACATCTGAGGTATTCTTCGCATCCTCGCCACCAGGCAATATCAATGCATCTGTCGATAGCCGAATGGCATCTCGGTGAGCCGCAATGTACTCGTGCATTTCATCAAGCAGCTCAGGCCGTGCGCGTAAAAGACCATCATCGACCGCGATAATAACACGTCGAGGTTGACCGGATTCAGTATCCTCAATCAGCTGCCGCAGCAAAGGGTGGCTGGGTTCAAAGATATCTCTTGTAAAGTGCATGCGATGGCGAAATGGGACTTCAAAGTCCGCTCCGCGCTCTTGCTGGGTGCCTGGATTGATGACCTGGCGAGCATCTGCCTTGTCCGTACATCTGCGATTTGGCTTCATTTCTCTCAGTCCTTCTCGATCGCCTCGTCCTGGTTAGGAGGACCGGCTCTCTTGAATACGCAGTGTTGCCCGTGTGTGTTCCGGAAGCCTCTAGGGTAGGGGCAATGGCTTTAAGGATACGGATATTGAGTTCATTTGATCGTCGATTCTGGTCTTATAAGCCCATTAACGTAAAAACCCCCACATTGGAGTGGGGGTTTTTAGTGATTGAGAGATGTAGGATTCAGTTCGCTGCCAAGAGCGCCGCCACGGGGACGAAGTCCATCAACTGCTTGAGGCAGCCTACCATTGCGGTGGCATTGACCAGGAGAGATCGATCAAGCTCTGCCTCGTACACAAGGTCGTTGCCCTGTCTTCGGGTCAGACTGACACTTGCACGGACATCCTTTGCCAGCTCGTTATACGTTGGCATGACCATCGCAACGCCAGAGTCGGCAACGCCTGGTCGACGGCTCAGGTTAGAGATAGCGGCAAAGCCTAGGTTGGTCAGGCTATAGCCACTGCTGAGATATGCCTCTGTATCTAAGAATTGTGCTTGTATTGCACCAGCGTAGCGATCACCACCCATTGATGTGAACTTGGGATTGTCAAGAATACTTTTATTGAGAAGTGACATTTTGTCACCAGATGCTTGTTCCATTGCGGCAAGCACACTTTGGGGCGAAAATCCTAGAAACAAATGGTTGCTACCAATACCCATAGAAAGTTCCAGAGGTATGGGCATTCCGGGGAATGACAAAGTAGTCATGTCATTACCTTTGACTTGGTATTCAATGAGCTGGACGGGCGGACCCGCTGAGAGATTCTTATTAACAGACTCAATGAGCTGAGACATGCTCTTTTTCATACCCTCGCTATTGCTCAACTCAAGAAAAGCAACCATCGCCAGAATACTTTGCCCACCAGTATCAGGTGCCTGATACATCCCGAAGGTCTCACCGAAGTAGTCGACAAATTGTGTTTGTACATTGAAGCCAAGCATGTTGTTAAGCATTTCCATTGGCTTCGGCGCGTTGGGGTTGCTCGACTGCCCAGCCATTTGGCTCATCATGTCGAGATAGAAGTTCATATATTTTGGGAGGTTAATCTTCGAGATAGCGGCGTAAGTTGTATTCTGCGGAATCAGCTTCATGTCATCGATCGTGAGGCCGCTACTGGATATAAATCGGTCTAACAACTCGCCGCAGTTGGTGTAGGAGCCTGCCATATACGTGCGGTCTTTCGCTTGCCCCATCGCAAAGCTTATAACTGTTGGTGGGTCGTTCATAATGCCCGCCTGTTTGAGCATGGACATTGCCATCGAAGTTTGAGGAGTTTGCAAACTTCTCTCTGCCTGGCTCATTGCCATTTCCATAAACGGCTGAAGAACGCCCATATCCATTCGGAAAGCGCCGTAGCCAGAGAGGCTGACGGGCTCTTTGGTCATGTCATTAAGAGCCATGACGAACGCTGGTTTGCCACCAAGCATGGTTGAGCCGTAATAAATTTCTGGTGCGTCTGGTTCATTAGACTTCACGAAAGAAAGGCTCGGATCTTTCGTTGAGTTGACGGGCGTACCAAACATATTGGTATTCGCGATCAAGCTTCCAACTTGGTCAGAATAGAACTTATTCTGATCAGCATTTTTTCCATAAACATCCAGTTGGAGGCTGTATACCTGTTTAGTCATACCTTGACCAGACATTGCTGCCTTGAGTTCATCAACATCAACGTCAATACTCAAAGACATTTCGTCAGTCAGCATGTCATAAATTGCTTGCGAGTATCTCTGCGCTCGCTTGTCTTGCATGCCGGGCATTGGCATACTGCTAAAGTCGATCATTCCAAGTGCGTTACGCAGACCACTGTCGACTGGGCTCGCTAGTAAAGTGTCAACGCCGGCTGAGAAAAGTGTGATAAAATTGGTCTTGCTCGTTTCTTCGTTGTTGTTCTGAGCAAAGGCAAGAGTGCTGGTAAGCAAGGTAGCACTGACAAGTGCAACACCAAGGCGTGAGTTCGTCATAATGGATTCCTCCCAAGTGTGGTAATCCGGTTCTACTGAAACAGTGAGAGCGTCGCTACTGATGTATTAGGAAAAGATGTCTCAGGGTTTCAGTCGACCTCCGTCAACTAGACCCTTTCCCTGGAATGCAAGATGGTCAGGATACAGCATTTGCAGTGAGGTATCATCAGGCCGCTCAAGGGGCAAAAAACCGGTCTTATGGCCAGGCCTCTTGCGGTCCGAATGAAAGCAAAAAGTCTAGAGTCACCCATTGGAGAGTAATCGTCCTGATTCACGATCCACTTGGTGCTGGTGGAATAGGTCGATCTTGCGCTGGTCTTGTAATGACCGCATTGACCGGTGCCGGGCATACTTGATGGCAGACGCCGCAGCCCGTGCACCGCTGGCTGTCGATACGAGGTAGACCATCGGTAAGGTCAAGTGCGCCATCTACCGGACAGGCATCAGTACAGGTCGTGCATGATTGGCCCAGAAAGGCGAGGCAGTCACTTGGGACAATCATGGCGCTGCCCATCGTGAGCGGAAGATCTGATCGCAGCACGTTCGGTTCGCAGGCGGTGATGCAGGGCGTGTCAGAGCACATTACACACGCCTGGATCCGCGGGTCGATCATCGGCGTCCCTGCAGCTCGTCCGAATGCATCAGGTGCTTTGCGTATCGCTGATGGCGGGCAGACTGCAATGCACTCATCACAGCGAGTGCATTCATCAAGGAACATTTCTTCGTCGATGGCTCCGGGTGGCCGCTGGAGTAGTGGAATTTGTGCTGGATCAACCAAGGACTCTGGCGATCCCTCTACCTCAGGTGGGGCCATCTCAGCCCCAAGATCTTCAAAAGCGCGTATTCGTGACTCTAAAGCATCTGCAAGCGATGATCGCAAGTGGCCAAACAACTTGCCGCCCAAGAGGTCTCGTCTTGAAAGAGGTTCTTCATCACCCATGGTTCACCTGGGCGAATTCAGATTTGATGCGAGGCATCTCGTCGTTTGCAGAGGCTCTTTTGATGAGCAGTTGGTCACTGAGTTCGACTTCACTGAGGATCCGTGCAATGCGCTCAGCCGCCCGCCCATCACCATAGGGATTTTCCATTCCTTTCAGTGAGGCCCTAAAAGTAGAGTCAGTTACTTTGTTTATGGCAGCAGTGATTGCTTCTACTTCGGGTTCCGCATCAACGACATTGAGTGCACGGAGTCGTCCTTGTTGTCGGATGCCAATATTGACGACTGGAAGTTCAAGAGATGCAGCTTCCATGATGCCACTACTTGAGTTGCCAAACATGAATGAAGCTTCTCTTAATAAAGCCCAATAGGTGGTTGGTGCTAGGTTAATATGAACGTGTCGATTGGTCTGATGATTACAGAACTGTTGTGCACGATCAATAATCTCATGACTTCCAGCATCGGAATTTGGAAAACAAAAGACAATCGGTCTGTCAATCTTCTCGAGTGCATTGAAGACGGCATCAGCCTCCCGTGTCGTGTTCCGAGCCATGGTGACGGGATGGTATGCGACAACACAGGGTGGCATTCCAATCTTCCAGCCTAAAAGGCTATTGAGTTCTTCTTGGTCTGGAATATGGCTATATCGCAGGTGATCTAGCGAGGGTGCTCCAACACAGTGGATGCGCCATGACTCTTCTCCCATTCCAGCGACACGAATCGCGGCTTCTTGTGTGGGCGTTAGGTGAACATGACTCATCATGGTTAGTGCGTTGCGTACGGCATGATCGATGGCCCCCTCACTGATCTCGCCGCCTTCAATGTGCGCAATAGGAATTCTCAATGCTAAAGCAACGGCAGCAGGGGCCAGCATCTCGTAACGATCAGCGATGAGCAGCAACAAATCAGGTCGCATTTGACCAAGCAGATCAGCCAGGCTCTGCACAGCGACTCCGATCGTCTTCGCCATGCCAATATCACTGTCGCTGTTAATAAGACACTCAACAGATGCATCAACCTTGAAACCGTCGGCAGCTATCTGGTCGATCGTGTTGCCGAACGTAGGCGCCAGGTGGGCGCCCAGGGCAATCAAGCGTAAGTCTATGGAAGATTCTTGTTCGAGTGCTTTGAGCGGCCAATACAGGTGACTGTAATCAGCTCGCGAGGTAGTAATGACGGCAATAGTACGAGGTATCTGTGACATCAAGGCCTAGCGTCAATGTTGTTTGTACTTGAAATTGGTGTTGGTAAAGCCTTTGGGGCTGTTCTTTGATCGTTCAATGACCAGTCATATGGCATATAGAGCACGCCATACTTACCTTCAGTCAAAAATGCTTGATCTTCATTCGAGAGTACGCTCATGAAATAATTAAGCACAGCAGCATCATTTTTGTTGCTTCTTTCGGGTGCTTCGGAAGTGCCATAAAGGTCTACATACTCTTCCCTATACCATTTGAATAACTCTGATAAGTTCACACGGCGTTCATCTCTTTGTATCAAGATGTATTTTGGATCTTCACTGATGCGCTTAAGTTGTTCGTTGAGTTGCTGATTTAATTGTTCGCCACGATATGGTTCTTTTCGCAGCGGAGGGCATCCTTTGGCAGCGCACACCAAAGCCACATGCACACGGGGATCTTTAAAATTATCTCGAAGAACGTTCTTTTCGATCTTTTCAGGAGTCACCGTGCCGCCAAGAACTTCGATCGAACTCTTTGTAAAGACATCACCGAGTTGACGAACACTATCGCTGGGATATTCTGGATTTGGTAGCTCTGGTGATATTGGATAAAAGTCAGTTGCCACTTTCAAGAGAAGCGCATTGTAAACATTGATCCAGAAGGCTTCTTGTTCTGATTGTGTCCACAATCGATAGGTGCTCATCTCAAGTCGACTGATACCAAGAATGAAGCGATCAAGTACTTGTTGATTCTCGCGGAGCGCGGCGTAATCAACGAGCCCTTGATCATCAACATATTGGCGT
>CALCOW010000473.1 GCA_937899935.1 uncultured Phycisphaerae bacterium | reverse complement strand
TAGCCGTGACTGGAGTTCAGACGTGTGCTCTTCCGATCTCCACCGCTTTTTCGACAGGTAATAGATCACCAAGATGAAAATCTGTGACATGACCAATACGAAGTCCATCAAATGCTGCGGGCCAAAGCGGCGAGGCAATATCGATTTCCCGTACGGCCACCTCTTGATCGAGATGGCGGCGGATCATCCGTCCACCACTGATGCGATTGGGGCCAATTGTGAAAAGGAAGTGCCGAATTTTCGCTCTTCGGTATTTGCCTTTTCTCTTACGTTCTTGTTTCGATTGCGATCGCGGCATGGGTTGATGTTTCAAGACTCGATCATAGCCTGGTTGCACTGGGTGGGGACACGCTTTAACCGTAGTTCAATGACTTTGTCTGGGCTAGAAATCTAGCTTGATGCCGAGAAAGAGACCTGCAAGGTGACCTTTAAAGCGAAAATCCTCTTGGCGAGAATCTTCTCCAAAGTAGCGGTAGCCAACCGTGAGGGCCAAGCACTCTGTGACATAGAGGTTCAAGTTCGCTCGTATTTGCCCGATGGCACCCAGTTCTGAACCAAACGTCGCGCCTGCCGCACATTCCGCGGTGAGCTCAATCATTTCCAGAATCGGCGTATTGTCAGGTAGTTTGATCGAGAGCTTGCCACGTAAGCCAATATAAAGGGCTGCCCATTGCCCCTGCCCCGTCGCTGTCTTGCCACCCTTTTTCGAAAGGTCTTGTTCAACATCAATCCAACGTACACCGATGAGTGGGCTAATAGTGAGGTCAACATGATCAGATCCAAGAGGATGATCAGGTTCCTCGTTGTATCGGATTGGGTGCCAGAGTTTGTACGCAACATCAACAGCAACAGATGACCAACGCAATGATGACGAAAACTTGTCGCCATCACGAAGTGTCACGTCCCCGTATCTGAAAGTTCGACCAGCAGTACCTGAACCTGAAGTAGAGAAACGAAAGCCTTCAATACCAAAGGTCCAGTCATTTATATGTAGATGAAAGGTGCCTTGGAAGGTTGGTTCAAGATCTCGGTAATTGAGTTGTGTGATGAAATCGATCTCGGTGCCACTTCCGCCACCAATTGTGTCAAGTGATGCATTTCCACCCAAACGAGGGAGCCAGGCCCCTGCCATTAAGGTGCCAGAGATCTGGGCACGCTCATTCGCGACGAGGGCGTCATGTTCATTTGGACTGCTTTGAGCAATCACAGGCAACGTGATCACGCCAAGGACCCAACTCAATTGCAAAATGGTTCTCACAAGGCGATTCATTCCGTTTTCTATCCTTCTAAATCACCCGCAGGTGTCCAATATGGCTCTTTCCTCACACGTGGATCGCGCAGCGTACCATTGCAGTACCTGTTTGTCTGAATAGCCACCTAGATATCGATTTGAGGTGCGGTTTCCCGGCAGCCCATCAGAGGTAACTGAGCCATGTCCCATGAAGAAGCCCAGAGCATTCGACTTTCACCCAACACCAGGGTTCTCAGAAATGCGATTCGCTATGTGGCCTCTCGGGCGAGTGGTCCAGGTGGGCAAAATGTGAACAAAGTGAGTTCACGTGTGCAGATGTTCGTACCACTGGAGGCACTGGTTGGCTTGGATGACAAGGCCATTGAACGATTACGGAAGATCGCGGGTCGAAAGATCACCAATGAAGATGAATTGCTGGTGGTGTCAGAAAACTCCCGATCACAACAAGCCAATAAAGATGAGTGCCTCTCTCGACTAACCTCCATGGTTCTTGAGGCTGAGGTCGTCCCCAAGAAGCGTCGGCCGACCAAGCCAACGAGAGGTTCAGTCGAGCGTCGCCTGCGATCGAAACACCAGCAAAGTGACAGGAAGCGAGACCGACGGTCGGCGCGCAACCCGAAAGATGATTAGATCGCCTGTGCCTCATACGAGGAGGGATTATGAATCGATTTGCACCTGACCTGAGCCAGCGACGATCTCACCAATGACGATGGGTTGTTCACCGTAGCGTTTTAGTTGATTCGTGACTGACTGAGCAAATGCGGGTCGGACGACCAATACATACCCGATACCCATATTGAAAACCCGATACATCTCATCACGATCAACATTTCCCGCCGCTTGAAGTAAGTCAAAAAGTGGCGGTACGGTCCATGTCGACGCATCGATTTTCGCATCAATGTTTGAAGAGAGAATGCGATTCACGTTGCCCGGTAAGCCACCACCAGTAATGTGAGCCATTCCACTGATCACCCGTTTGACTCGGTAGCGGTTAAGCAATCGCATGATCGGTCGCACATAGATGCGTGTTGGCTGGATGATGGCTTGACCCAGCGTTAATTTGGACCCCTGCTTTGCGAGTTGCTTAGGCTTACTGGTCAGATCCAGTTGGGCGTGATCAATGATTTCACGCACGAGGGTATAACCGTTGGAATGAATACCATCACTCGTTAATCCGATGATGACATCACCCTTTTGCACACGCATTGGATCAACCGCCCGAGAGAGTTCCACAACACCTACACAGAAGCCGGCCATATCAAAGTCGCCAGCCTGGTAAATGTCAGGCATTTCGGCGCACTCACCACCAAGCAGCGCACAATCACTCATCTCACAGCCCCTAGCGATACCTTTGATCAGCTCTGCAGTGAGTTCTGGGTCAGTCTTGTTGAGTCCCAGGTAATCGAGAAAAAACAGTGGCTCTGCACCTTGCACGATCAGATCATTGACATTCATCGCCACACAGTCGATACCAATCGTTTTATATGCTTTGAGTTCGGCGGCTAACTTGACCTTCGTGCCGACACCGTCAGTACATGCCACAAGGACGGGCTCTTTGTAATTACGTTTGAACAGTCGTTCGTCGTAGTCGAGACGAAAAAGTCCAGCAAAGCCGCCATGCTGAGAGATGACACGGGGGCCATGGGTGCGTCGAAGCGTTGATTTAATGAGATCAACAACCTTGTCGCCAGCGGCAATATCAACGCCAGACTGGGCATAGGTCAGGCTCTTGGGCTGTTTCGACTGCTTCGCATCGGTCGGTGGCATCGCTGTATTGTACAGCCGCTGAGAGCCGGGGCTGGACAGCCGGGAGGAAGCGTCGGCTTCTGGCCAGATACTTTGGTGAATCCACGCTATCCTATGCGTCTGTTTTCTAGCACACGGGGACTTAATACCATGGCAATCCTTGTTACCGGTTCAACCAAAGTCATTTGTCAGGGGATCACTGGCTCTTTCGGTGCATTCCATACAAAAGGGTGCTTAGACTACGGCACCAAGATGGTTGGTGGTGTCACACCTGGTAAGGGTGGAACCACTGATCCCAATGGCTTACCTATTTTTAACACCGTTCGTGATGCTGTTGATGAGACTGGCGCATCAGCCACGATGATTTTCGTGCCACCACCCTTTGCGGCTGACGCCATTCTTGAAGCGGCCGATGCTGGTATCAACGTCATCTGTGCCATCACCGAGGGCGTGCCAACACAAGACATGATTCGCGTGCATGGGATGTTGCCCGGTTATCCCGATAGCGTTCTGATTGGACCAAACTGCCCTGGTGTGATTACACCCGGCGTGCTGGAGTCTGGAGAGGGCTCATCAGCGACCTTTAAGGGCGGATGTAAGATTGGCATCATGCCTGGGTACATTCATCTCAATAAGGCTGATGCCTCAACCGGCAAGGCTGTGGGCATCATTAGCCGTTCAGGCACCTTGACGTATGAAGCCGTTTGGCAAACATCCGTGCTGGGTGTTGGCCAGTCCACCTGTGTTGGCATTGGTGGTGACCCGGTTAAGGGGCTGAACTTCATCGACCTTCTGGCGATGTTTGAGGATGATCCAGAGACCGATGGCGTGGTGATGATTGGTGAGATTGGTGGAACCGATGAGGTCGAAGCGGGCGCCTGGATCAACGAACATATGTCTAAGCCGGTAGTTGCTTTTATCGCCGGTCGAACAGCCCCTAAGGGCAAAAGAATGGGACATGCGGGGGCAATCATTGGAGGCGCTGACGACACCGCTCAGGCGAAGATGGACGCTCTTGCTGGTTACGGTGTTAATGTCAGTGAGTCACCGGCGGATATGGGTAGCAAGATCGCCCAAGCGCTCGGTGTCGAGGTTGCCCCAGCGAGCGCGTGATGCGAAGGCTTTCTCCTATTGCAGGGATCTTTTTTGTATTCGCCATCGTCTTTGGGTGTCATCGCCAGGCTGATCTCAGTGCCTATCACGGTCCACCATTTACGGTTCAGGCGGACGCTCAACGCGTGACGCTCGAAACAGTGGTGCATTCTGGTGGCTATGGGCTTAATTTTGATCATGCGCAGGTTGATGATGGCAGACTAAATGTCTATTTGACACTTGATGCGCCAGCTATGGATGAGCTCGTCATGGAGGCGCCACAAACACTGACAAAGAGTTTTTCGAATCGCGCACGCGGCGCTGATGAAGTGCGCGTTTGGGTTCGAATTACAACCTCGCAGCAGTCCGATGCAAACGCCCCTTACCGTGTCGCAACACAAGCAATAGTTGAATCAGACTAAGAAACGTTAGTCACCAACACTTCGTAAGCCACCAGTCTGGGCGAGCAATACAAAGGGAATAGATCGTTCTGTTTCTGCTCCACTTTTATCATCGCGGAGCCGAATCTTCAGTTGGTACTTGCCAACGCTCAGTGGTTCTGGCAGCGAGAGCAACTGTACAGTGAAGAAATCATTGCGCCGCTGCCGAGAACGGTCAATCGCGGTACGCCAGTCTTCTTGCCAAACAGGAATGCCATCACGTTCGCTGTAGATCTTGAGTTGTTGACTGGTTACAGTCACCCATTCATCCTTTTCATTGAGTTCACTGGCAAACTCAGAGATTTCAATATAGAGCACCGCTTGCTGCGATCTGTGAGCGACCAATTGTGTGAGATCAAGCTCGTCATAGTCGCCAAAACCTCTTACACGCGTGCACAAAACAGCAGTTTTAATGGCGAGATCGGGCTCTTGCGAGAGCGCCTGTTGGAGCTTGGCTATGTTGGTTCGAACCGCACGTGTTGCATCTTGTGACCCATCCAATGACTTGCCTAGGGCGACAAAGTGATCTTGCATGTTCTTGAGTAAAGAACGTTCATCATCGGTCAGATCCGGCATTGCGTCAGGTGAGATCGTTCGAGTTGGATCGACCATTGTCATCGCGGCGAGGAGCATTAGTTCACGTACAGGCATATCGCTGCGCGTGCTTTGGTGATACAGCTCACGCGAGAACTCGATCATGATCCCTTTCATATGCGCATCGAGATCATCAATGGTCAGAGGTTGCGGTTCAACGCTTGCAACTGGTGGAATCGCGACTGCGGTTTCTTCGGCGGTCTGCTCTGGACTGGCTGCGATCCCTTTGGTTGGGGCACCTGGTGTCACTTCTTTCGCGCCAATACTGTTATTAATTAGATCGGTTCGAGCGACCGTTGGCTCGTTAAACAAAACCTGGGCTGGCTTTGTTGAACGAACAGCGTTTGGCGCTGAAGGAGTGCTTTGTGCAAGGAAGCTTGCAATGTCACGTTGACTCTGTTCGGCGAGAGAGATTGCCTGTGGGGATATATCAGCTTGGTCGTCTTTTGGCGTTGCTACGAAGTCGAAGATACCACTTCGTGTCACGGATGATTGATTGCCGCTTCCGATCCCAAGTAGGCCATTGGACTCACAAGCCGCCAACGTGCATGCCACTGTGAACAGGGACGCTGTCCAACAGAGGTTTCTGATCGGTTTCTTTATTGAGAAGTAGCAATGTCGCCCAGCTCGTTGCATCGTCTGTGGCCTCCTGCCACGTGAATGGCTCATCCATGAACCAAGAGAAATCAAGACCCCCGGTGAATCTCAAGTGGGGACCTTAAGAGTATCGGCCATTTGTAGCACCAGAGTTTCAAGAGTTCGAACAGGTGGTGCCTGCCCAGTCTTTGCTTGACGGTCTGCGTGCACGATCCGGTTCAATAGCTCGGCGGCTCTCCATGGAGCGATTCGGCCAGCGGCATCAAGAAGGGCTTGCCGTCCAGCGCCAAAAATCTGCATTTGTTTTGCAGCAGCACCGCTTGGGAGGCCACTTCTGCGCATATGTGACGCGCCGTGGAGCTTTCGAGCAAGATCACCCAGCGCCCAAAAAATAAGTTGCTCAGGGACGCGCGAGACAGCCAGAAGCTCCCGAAGTTTTGACAGTGCCAGATCGGGGCGACCAGTGGCAACAGCCGCCTGAATTTCCCAAACCTGTTCTTCTCGACTGAGTACCACCATCTCCGCCACAAGGTTCTTGTTGATGGCGGCCTCTTCTCCGGATGCCAAGGTTGCTAGTTTGGCTAGTTCGGAATCAAGACGAGCGAGATCAGTGCCAACTCGCATAACAAGTAAACCTGCAGCATCAGAGTCAATAGGCACTCCATGGGCGGACTGGCAGCGTTTGGTGCACCACTGAATCGCCACGTTCTCTGTCGGTGCGGCCAACTTAATAACGCAGCCGCATTTAACAATGAGCTTATCTAGTTTGCTGGCGCGCCATGTTTCGGCACGCATCAGAAGCGTGGCACTCTCAACGGGGTCGCTGGCATAGCGTTCGAATGCCCTGCGATAACCCTCGTCTCGCGCTAGAAAAGCATCCGCATTTTCAAGCACCACGAGTTTGTGCGGGCTCATCAGCCCGAAGGTGCGTAGTTCATCGAGGATATCTGCAAGATCGACCGTGTTTCCATCGAAGCTAAATCGGTCGAGCCCCCCATGGCTTTCCTCTAAGACGTGTGCCAATTGCTGGGTGTGGTGAGCAAGAAGGAACGACTCTTTGCCGTGAAGTACAACGATGCGGTGAGAGGCATCCGGAACGGATGGTTTTGCAGCTTTGGCCATGTAGGGATCATCATAGGAAGACTCACCATTTTTGCTGGGGTGCCAACACCCACGAATCCGGACGAAATTCGACACCCTGCCACAACCTTCACGGCATGTTGACCATGCCAGAAGTGTGATCTTGTTCCAATCGGCTCCAGGCCTGACAATAGAGCCGTGTTCTATCTGCATGTCATTCAAGGGCCAGGGCAAGGGCAGCGGTTTGAGTTGCCCCCCGATGAACCCCAGCTCATCGGTCGTTCCTCCGAGTCCCTGACGATTCTAGATTCGAGTGTCAGCCGGCGTCATGCTGAACTGACGCCTGATGACGGGGATTGGTATTTACGTGATCTAAATTCATCTCATGGCACACGGGTGAATAAGCAACTGATACAGGACCGCGTCAAACTTGCGGTTGGTGATCAGATTCAATGTGGTGACACGCTGTTCTTATTTGCATCAACACCAACAAACGCCCGAGCTCATGGCATTGATTTGCTCGACGATGAAGCACACAATATTTCATTAGAGGAGGTGATTGATTCAGAGAGTGAAGGCCTCATCGTTGATCCAGCCACTGAAGCTCGCTTGGCACAAGAGCGACTTCAAGTGCTTTTGGAAGTGACGAAGTTAACTTCTCAGTCAAGTTCAAGCGAGCAATTGGTTCGGGGTATCGTCGATTTGATTTATGATCATTTTCGGCCTGATCGCGTCATTCTGCTTTTGACATCAAAACCCGATCTTGAGTCGATCGATAAAGTTATTGTTCGCCAGAAGTCTGGGCAGAAACTCCCGGAACATAGTCAGATACCCATGAGCCGTACCATGGTGATGCATACACTGGCTCATCAAACTGGCGTGCTTTCAACAAATGCGATGGACGATAGGCGTTTTGAAAGCGGAGACTCCATCAACCGTTTGGCAATCCGATCGGCCATCTGCGTGCCCATTCGTCACGATCATGAGTGCTATGGTGTGATATCAATAGACTCCTCCTTGCGTGAAGTCTCCTTCACCAAACCACAGCTTCAACTCATGACCGCCATAGCGCAACACACGGCACTTGCACTGCTGGCACAAGAGTTGATTGCGTCTCGTACGCAAACAGAACGACTGGCGACGGTTGGCCAGACAGTCGCGTCGGTGAGCCATTCGATTAAGAATATGTTGCAAGGCCTGCGTGGTGCGGCTAATGCCGTTGAATTGGCTATGAAGCGTGACGATAACGCGATGGCGATGGAGGCCTGGCCGATTCT
This sequence comes from uncultured Phycisphaerae bacterium, assembly GCA_937899935.1. Taxonomy (GTDB): domain Bacteria; phylum Planctomycetota; class Phycisphaerae; order Phycisphaerales; family SM1A02; genus JAQWNP01. The sequence continues at coordinate 17,235 of CALCOW010000473.1, read as the reverse complement.
CAATCGGAACTTAGATCGCATCTTCTCACTGACCCTGAATATGCTGACCTTCTCTAAATCAAGACAACTCGAATTCGAGTGGATACAAGTCAATGAGCTGGTGCTTGAAGTTGCACAACTGCTCGCCCCACAAGCGGCCCGTAAGCGACTGAAAATTACGACAACATGTGATCCGGCGATGCCCCCTATTGCCATTGACTCGACGGCGATCCACCAGGTTCTGGTGAATCTGATCACCAATGCCATCGAGGCGGCTCCTGCGAAGACAGGCCAAATAGAGGTCAATAGTGCTTTCGACGCTGAGAGGTGCTACGCGATCATTCGGGTCTCAGACAATGGCTCAGGGGTGGATCCAGCCATACAGGACAAGCTTTTCACGCCATTTATGTCGACCAAAGGACAGCGAGGAACAGGCTTGGGATTGGCAGTCACCCAGCAAATCGTTCAAGAACACGGGGGCACGGTTTCGGTCGAGAGTCAATCTGGGCAAGGGGCCGAATTTAAAGTGGAGCTCCCTTCTGAGACCCGGCACCTATCATCTGCCGATACCAGTCAACCACACCACCAATGACATCGTCTTTTGCGGTTGGGTTGCCGATCGTAGGTCGCGCCCTATGATGCCTCCATCCACAGAAAGCACAACTCTATGCGAAATCCCGGTATTCATGATCTAACGCACTCTTCAGGCATTGACCTGGCAGCCAATATTCCATCGGCGATGTCCCAGGATCCCTTGTCCTATCCCACACCAGGTGTGGTCCGTCCCATGGCGTCGATTCAGCGGACACGCGAAATGACGCTTGATGAGATCATGCTCGAAAATCGAGTGGTGTTTCTCATTGGTGAGATTAATCACGCCTCAGCAGCACGCGTGATGATGCAAATGCTCTACCTGGAAGATCAAAAGCGGGGTCGCGAAATTAACTTCTATATCAACAGCCCAGGTGGTGCCGTTGATGACACGCTTGCGATTTATGACACCATGCAGTTCATCAGTTCAGACATAGCCACCTTCTGTATCGGCCGTGCGTACTCAGGTGGGGCCGTACTTCTTTGTGCGGGAAGTAAGGGGCAACGCCACATTCTGCCTCACGCAAAAGTCATGATTCACCAGCCCTATGGTGGTGTAACGGGACAAACCACCGATGTGCAGATTCAGGCGGAACAGATTATCAAAGCGAAAGAGACGCTCAACGAGATCATCGCAAACCACACGGGTCAATCGGTCGAGCAGGTTTCTGAGGATGCTGAGCGGGACAAGTACTTCTCTGCCGAAGAAGCCAAGTCCTATGGGCTTGTCGATGAAGTATTCAAGCCTCAGGACAAGTCAAGTAATAATGGAAATAAGGAAAAAGAGTGACCTGATTTGGCATCTGATAGTGAGGTCAAATTAAGTAACAAACGGATCCAACATGTCCACACTTGTACCCATCGTCATTGAGAAAACTGGTCGCGGCGAACGCACCTATGACATTTACTCACGACTGCTGAATGATCGAATCATCTTTCTTGGGGGCCCCATCAATGATGTGGTCGCCAATTTGATCGTGGCCCAACTTCTTTTCTTGGCCAATGATGACCCGACCGCAGATATTGATCTCTACATCAATTCCCCGGGCGGGTCGGTGACGGCCGGACTTGGGGTCATTGACACTATGGAGTATGTGCCATGTGACGTGAGCACCTACATCATTGGCCAAGCGGCTTCGATGGGATCACTGATTGCCTGCTCAGGGACAGAGGGGAAACGCTATACCCTGCCCCACTCAAAGAACTTGATGCACCAGCCGCTTCTTGGTGGCGTGCTTGAGGGCCAAGCGACCGATCTCGAGATCGAGGCCCGGGAGATGCTGCGGCTGCGTCAGATCATCTTCAATATCTACGCGAAGCGAACTGGAAAGCCGTTTGAGACAATCCATGAGGATTGTGAACGCAATAAATGGCTCAGCGCTGATGAAATGCTTGAGTACGGACTCGCTGATTCCTTGCTTTCACATCTTAAGACATCACCTAAGGGTGAAGCATGACGCTGTATCAGGCGATGGCCAGGCGACGAACGGTTGTCATCGTTTCGAGTTGCATGTCGATCACCACGCTCTTGGGCTGCCATCAGCCACCATTTCCAGATAATAAGCCGCGCACGCAGTTTGAAACTTACGATCGTATGCGGCAACAGGTCACTCCGATCAAGGAGCCAGATGTCTTTGGAAGTCCGAAGCCTGCTGTGAGAGCTCGCTTGTCGAATAGTGGCAACTGAGTCACCTGAATGATCTGGTGTGTCCGATAGCAACACCTGACAAGACCCTACCGAAACAGCATTTGCTGTCCTTTGCTCAAGATTAGACCACTGCCTTGCCCGATAGAAGTGTCAGCAACTGGCGTTGCCAGTCAATTCATCGTGAGCAGCAACAAAAACACAAGTCCGGCACCGTTTTCTCCTTCCAGGCGAACAAGAATCGTCTGGGCGAGTTTTCTCTTTGCCATGGTTTGTTCGGCTGGTCTGCTCATGCTTGAGGATCCACCTGTTCATGGCGGAGTGCCGCTGACAACCCTGGCGGCGGTCGCGGATAGTTCACGTTCAGCCGACGTAGCGGACCCCATTTTTGACCTCACCAAAGGTCTCGAAAACAGCCAATGGAAAGGGATTGTGATCCACGATTTGGGTGAGCCTGCTGCGACCATGCAGTCGATCCACCGTCGTCATATCCAGAATGGCTATCAGGGGCTGGGATACCACTTTGTCATCGGGAACGGCAATGGGCTTGGAGATGGCGATGTTCATGTCGGCTATCGGTGGACCAATCAGCTGCCAGGTGCCCACGTCGTCGGTGATAGTGGGACCTTCCACAATCAACACTCGATCGCCATCTGTCTGGTGGGAGATGGCGATCGGAGACCATTCACAGAGGACCAAATGAAGAACCTGGTCCGGCTCGTACAGCGATTGCAGCATCGTCTGGAGATCTCACCCGATGCCGTATTCCTGCATAGAGAGCTGGCGGTGAATGTAGAGAGCCCAGGCCGCTTCTTTGCTGCAGCAGAGTTACAAGAAGGCTTGTTGCACTAGTTGTTTGCGTGACCTCCAGCGAGGTACTACTCTGAGAATCCAGGAAAGTCGTTTTCCACGGAACTGGGACTTCTTTGTCACAGATCCGATTCATTTCTCGCGAATTCAGTGGTGGCAAACTGGATTTGAGCAAATCTTGCCACGACTCATCGCTTCCGACCGGGAAGTGTGAGCGTGGCTGAAAAGTCTTGAGCCCAAAGTGAGTGTGGCATGCCCGTTTCTCGAGGCCAGAAAGTAGGCAATTTCAACGTACTGGCCAAGCTTGGTGAGGGCGCTAGATCCACTATCTTCGCAGTGCAAGAGCCACGTACCAAGCAAGTGTGGGCTCTCAAGCACACGGAAAAAGAAACCGAAAAGGATGATCGTTTTTTTGAACAGATGGAGCACGAGCAACAGATCGGTTCCAAGCTCGACCACCCCTCTGTTCGGCAGGTGACCAAGCTCATCAAACATCGAAAGCGTCTGAAGGTCTCTGCGATGTCATTGCTGATGGAATTAGTAGATGGCACGACGCTTGATCAGAAGCTTCCCCGTGGGCATGCCGGTGCGGTGAAGATCTTCAAGCAGATTGCCGATGGGCTTGCTCATATGCACGGGCGCGGTTTTGTTCATGCAGATATCAAACCCAACAACATCCTGATCACGGATGACGGCGGAGTGAAGATCATTGATCTGGGCCAGGCCTGCGCGATTGGCACGGTTAAGAAACGAATCCAAGGAACGCCCGGCTACATGGCGCCGGAACAAGCACATCGTCAGGCGATTACGCCGCAGACTGACATTTATAACTTTGGTGCAATGATGTACTGGGTCCTGATTCGTGAGTGCATCCCAACAGCCATGCCACCAAAAGACGGTAACGCTAGTCTGTTTTCTGGTGCGGTTGATACCAATCAGATTGCCAAACCTGTGCCACCGGTGCAACGCAATCCGCGTATCCACCCATTGCTATCGAAGCAGATTATGGATTGTGTTGAGCTGCACCCCAATGATCGACCAGAGTCGATGGAGTTTGTCTCGAACCGACTCGAGTTAATTATTGACTTGTTGGAGAATCCACCAAAGAAACCCCCGCCACTGGTGGATGATGAAGATACTGTGACATAGTCCCTCCTCTACTGGCAATTGTCCATGCACGACGATCAAGTCGATCAAAGAGCGCCTGACGCGGTTAATATCCCTCGGGAGATTGGCGATTACCAGATTCTGCGTGTGCTGGGCGTTGGCGGCATGTCGATCGTGTACGCCGCTTTGCAGAAGCAGCCTCGTCGCATGGTGGCGCTGAAGGTGATGAAGCAGGGCACAACCACCAAAGTGTCGCTCAGACGCTTTCGTCGTGAGATCGAAATTCTGGGTCGATTGCACCACCCCTATATTGCCCAAGTCTTTAATGCCGGGATGCATGACGATGGGAGTGGTGGCGTTCCGTACTTTGTCATGGAATACGTTCCAGGTGCGAAGACCGTACTTGAACACGTAGCCAGTAGCAGTCTTTCTGTTCGGGACACACTCAAACTCTTCGTCAAGATCTGTGCGGCGGTTGAGCATGGCCATCACAACAAAGTGGTGCACCGTGACTTGAAGCCAGGCAACATTCTCATTGACCGAACAAGAGATCCGAAGATCATTGACTTTGGGGTTGCTCGCGCCACCGAGGTCGATCCGGCAGCGGCGACCATGCAGACCGAAGCCGGACGACTTGTTGGAACGGTTCAGTACATGGCTCCTGAACAGGTTGATGCCGATGCGCGTGACATTAAGCCAAGCTGTGATGTCTATGCCCTCGGTGTGTTGTTGTACAAACTCTTAACGACCCGTTACCCCCATTCGTTTGAGGGCCTTCCGATCTATGAGGCGGTTCGTATTATTCGAATGGAAGATCCCCCCAAGCCCTCAACAATTAATCCGGAAGTGCGTGGCGACTTGGAAACGATCTTGATGCGATGTCTGGAGAAAGAGCCAGCACGTCGCTATCAAAGTGCAGGCCAACTTGGCCGGGATGTCCTTCGTTATCTCGGTAAAATCCCGATCAAAGCGCGGCCGGCGGGTTTTGTATACCGCATTGGACTGTTCATGCGACGGCGTAAAAAGACACTTGCTCTGGCCGCTGCGATGTGCATTCTGATTGTATTGGTAGCGGGCGTCACGACTGCCATCGTGCTTTCCTGGCAAGACTCAAAGAACCAGCCAGAGGATTTATCGAGCACGGATACTGAACCGGTCGTTCCCATCAATGAAAACGATCCAATCGAGGATGATGCGAATCGTGATGAGGCTTCAGAAACAACGGGTCAGCCCATGACAACAGTTGCTTCAACCAGCTTTGGGCCAATGATCGAATTGCAGAATCAGGATCAGCCGATTGGGGCCCTAGCATTCATGTCTTCACCCGCGCTCTTGAGCTTAGCGGGCGACCACCTTAGTTCGTGGAATTACCAAAATCAGACTTCCACTGGATGGCCAATCAATATTGCGGCGCCTGTCTTGATGGTCGCCAGTGCGCCCGAGGCCCAACGCGTGGCGGTGGCCAGTGGCCATCAGAAAATTTTGATCATTGATACTGAAACCGGAGAAGTCGACTCAACGATTCGCAACAACAACGGCCAAATTCAAGGTTTGGGAATTTCACGTGATGGCCGCTTGGTGGCCTATAGCCTCGATAACCTGACGATTCGTATTTGGTCAAAGGACCACAGGCACGATCGAACACTGCGTCCCAACTCTGGCGACGTTTTTGCGCTGTGTTTTGATGCTTCTAACAAGCTGCTTGGGGGACTTTCAAACTCGCGTGCCTTTGTTTATTCACTGGCAGACGAAAAAGTCGTCATGAACTTACCTGGTGTTCGTGAGCCCTACGCCATCACATTCGTTGGCGAACGTAGTTTGTTGGTTGGTGTTGGTGGCCAGGGTGTGTTCAAGATGTGGGACTATCAAGAAGGCGAACAGATCGACAATCTTGATCTGATGTCGTCAAAGCTCGATGCGGTGGCCTTTAACGCAAGCGGAACTTCATTGATATGCGCTGCCGGGAAGCGTGCCGCAGTTTGGTCGCTCCCCGATCGCCAGCGCTCGAAGCTTCCTCTGCTACCAGAGACACCATCGGTAGTGGCTATCGATGAGAAAACCAGGGCACTGGCCTTTGGCTTGGCCAATGGACAGATATTGGTCCAACCATGGCCACAGAATCAGGGGAATGAAAACTTTCCGACGAGAGATCCGGATCGTTAAACAGCCCACAAGCCTCTCCTGTGCCTATCGCAGGCAGGCCAGGCCGGTACACTGTGTAGCTCTATGAATCAGTTCCATGCCACAACAATTCTCTCAGTCCGTGACGAAAAGCGCGTCGCTCTAGGTGGTGATGGGCAGGTGACCTTGGGCGACACGGTTGCAAAAGGCAATGCGGTTAAGGTGCGTACCCTCACTGATCTGGGAGCCGATACGGCGGGTGTTCTCGTGGGATTTGCGGGGTCCGCAGCGGATGCCTTCGCGCTGATGGAGCGATTTGAGGAACAATTGCGGAACACCCCTACAAATCTTACGAAAGCGGCCATTGGTTTGGCGCGGTTGTGGCGCCAAGATCGAGCACTGCGTCGACTTGAATCACTGTTGATTGCATCGGATCGAGCCGTGACCTTGATGGTCTCTGGCCAAGGGGATGTCATTGAACCTGCAGATGGAATAGCCGCGATTGGATCTGGTGGCTCCTACGCCCTCTCTGCGGCGCGGGCTTTGCGGCAGAAGACATCATTGAGTCCAAAAGAGATTTGCGAGGCATCACTGACCATCGCCGGTGAGATTTGTGTATACACCAACACCAACATCACCGTACTGGATTTGGACTAGTTCGTTCTAATCAGATTGTTGTTTGTTTGCCTGAGCTTGCTTGGCGGTGTGTTCTTCAAGAGCTCTCCGCTTTTTGTCTTCTCGGTATGCAGTGCGACGTTGTGCGTATTGCTCGGGTGTCATGCTAACCTGGCCAATCTTGCCATCTTGCCACTGCTCAAAGAGCGATTCGAGATAGGGCACACACCACTGACATCCAGTACCCGCGTTGAGGCATTCGCTGAGCTTGGAGGCGACTGGTGGCTGCTCACGCTTCAAATAAGCGCGGAGCTTACGCAGGCTCACCCGGTGACATAAACAGACATGGTCATCAGGCTCCATCACAACTCGTTTCTTTTTCCTATTTTTCTATTAGACCCAGACCTGGCAAATCAAATGAGGCTCTTTCAGTTTACCAGTCAAGACACCAACAGATGATGTCACAAACTTCACTTCATACTGTGGGTGTGCATCGAGCCATTCATTAATCGTTTGATCCATGAACGATATCGAATCGTTCGTTAACTTACAGTGGAACGTTCGTACATGGATGGCCCCGACACCGGTCGTATTGGGTGTTCGGCTCCACTCTTCTTCATGTCTCTTCTTCGATTCGAGTGAACGAATCTTCTTCATTCCGGCCGGCACTTCAGAGACGGCGACAGGCAGCGGCTCAGAGTCAGCTGGTGGCTCCGGCCCGCCGAACTGCGAGGAAGAGTGCATAATTTTGCTACGGCCTTGGGGTCGGTCAGTACCTTCTTGGTCAACCATTACATACTCCCTAAGCTTGTCCCTCTCTATTCTCTCCACTGGGGTCGCATGGGTCTACCTTGCCATGCAAATTGTGCATAGAAGGCTGTTTGCTTGGCCTCAGCGGCACCTTGCAGTGATTTGCACTCGGCCTTTTGGATACATCGTCATCGAAATCGTCTGTGTAAGGCATACTGGCGTGAGCCACTGAAGCTCCATTTGCAGTTGCTTGGCAGGCTCCTCTTGCATGCCAAGCAGTTGCCCTGTGGCGACGCGATGGACCGTCCCACGAGGCTCACCATTGGCCCCGGGTTCCAGTGGGCCTTCAAAGTCTAAGTAGTGGCGGCGATGCCGACCGATCATCTGTCCCTGCAAAATCTGGTCAGCGAGCAGCTTTCTTGGGTCTCCGGGCATCCTGACTGAAAGCAAGCCGATCTCAGGGTCCTTTCGGTCCTCAATGAAGAGGTCCAGATGGGTACTATCATCTGGCAACGTGTGTCTCAGAAGCACAACATGGTGAGGGTTTTGAGTCATATTGAGGTCATTCCACCCCCAGAACCGAGGCGCTTCTGACGGTCCCAAGATGGCAAGGCGATTCGGCGCACCGTATCATGTCAGTGAACATGTCGCATGGCATGTAAGAAGACAATACTGATATGGCTGCACTCTACTAAGAACGAACGGAGTCGTGAACGATGCGCCACAAAACCTTATTCACAATCGGATCAATTGCTACAGCAGCATTTTTAGCAGGCTGCCAAGGTCGTACCTCAACAGAGGTTCTGACACGCACAAGTAACCTTGCGCTTTGGGAAGGTGATTACCAGGACGCAGCAAAAGGCTACAGAGAACTGACGGAACGTCAGCCAGGGAACTGGCTTTGGCAGTACCGTCTGGGTGTGAGCGAACTTTCGCTGGAAAACACCACCGGTGCGCGCAGGAGTCTTGAGATTGCCAATACCTTACGCCCACATGATCCCGAGATCGTTGAAGCATTAGCAGAAGCTCTGTTTCGTCAGAACGACAAAGATCACCTTATGACCATGCTTAAAGAAGAGGCGCAATCGACACAATCCGTCGACATGTACATGTTGCTCGGCGACTACCTGACTGAAATGGGTGATCCTGACTCTGCGAGCACGGCCTATTCAACCGCGATCGTGCTAGACGATGGTCGTAACATTGCGCCTTATCTCAAGGCAGCGAGTTTTGCAGAGCAATTAGGTGATCGTGAAATGGCGGTACGCCGACTTCGTCAAGCGTATGGTATTGAGCCAGGCAACGAAGAGGTGTGTGATCGTTTGACTGCCATGGGCGAAATACCCGGCCCCAGCCAATCACTGCCCCCGGGTCGTTAGCGCGTTGCGGGTCATCGATCAACCTTGATGATCTGTTGCGAATGTTGAACAGCCGAAATGAAAGAGAGCAGCGAATCTCCCGATCTTCTGAATTGGCTTAGTTCACTCAGTGACCTAGCGCGGCTTCGTCTCGTGGCGCTGTTAATGCAAGAAGAACTGAGCGTCGGAGAGTTGGCTCGCGCTCTGCAACTTCCTCAATCAACCGTGAGCCGTCACCTAAAGTTATTACTCGAAGTCAAGTGGATCTCCAAGCGCAGTGCTGGAACGGCGAGTCTCTACCAGGCTCGTCTCGAGAGCCTTCCTGCGACCGCACAAGCACTCTGGCGGGTTGCTGATGAGACGCTTGCCGGAAACACCACATTTGAGGAAGACGTTCTTCGCCTTCGCGAAGTGCTTGCCGAGCGACCAAGCGACTCACGAGCATTTTTTGGGAGGCTGGGAGGCGAATGGGATCAACTACGCAACGAACTCTTTGGCCAGCAATTTACTGCTCAGGCGCTTCGTGGATTGTTGCCACGTGGCTGGACAGTTGCTGACCTCGGTTGTGGGACTGGAGATGCTGCAGAAGCACTGGCCCCGTTTGTACAGCGGGTGATCGCCATTGATCGCGAGAAGTCGATGTTAGACGCGGGCAAAAAGCGGCTAGCCGATTTTAACAATGTCGAGTTTGTATGCAGTGAAATTACCCAACTCCCCTTGGCCAGTGGATCTGTTGATGCAGCCATGTGTTTTCTCGTTTTACACCACACACCTCATCCCGCTGACGTGATCTCAGAAATGGGCAGAATTGTGAGACCTGGCGGCCAGGCTATTGTGGTCGATATGGTCAAGCATGATCGGGAGAGCTATCGGCAGTCAATGGGACACATGCATTTGGGTTTTGATGCCAAGGTCATCGAGGATTGGTCAAAAGAGGTGGGCTTCTCAGAAATTGCGATCACACCACTCCGTATTCAAACCTCTGCCAAAGGTCCACCACTATTTGTGGCGTCGATGAGTCGAGCCTAAGAATTGTTTTCGTGACGCTTTTGAGACGAACTAAGACGACGTAGATGTCACATCCATTGGCGCCTCAAGTCGCGGGAAGAGCGCTATTTTTTGGATGTTTGTTCCTGGTTGCAGCTGCCCCCACTGGGTCAAACTTCCCAGTCGGTCTTGCCCAGGCGTCACATTCTGCCCGAGTGATGAAAGCAACGCGGCGCTTTTTTCCGGGATCACTGCCCACAAGAGGCATGCAGCGATACGTAATGCCTCTGCACAGCGATAGAGAATATTGTCAACCGTCTCTTTTGCCTCAGGATCTTTGGCGAGCTTAAATGGCTCGGTGTCGTTGATGAAAGCATCGACTTTTCGAACAATTGCGAGTGCCTCCTCGATTGATGAGGAGAGATCGAACTGCTCCATGGCGGTCATTGAAGCTTCTGCTTGCTTGGCAGTAAATTCATCCCACTCCACGCCACCATTAGCACACTGGCCTGAGTCGGTTGGACAGACGCCTTCACAGTACTTGCCAATCATCGCGTTGACGCGGCTGGCGCAGTTACCGACGGTGTTGACCAAATCCGACGTATAGGTCTCGTGAAATTTACTGGCTGCGAAGTTTGAGTCGGTGGCTCCCAAAGGACCTTGTGTGGCCATGAAGTAACGAAGGGCATCAAGGCCATAGGTTTCGCGATAGCGGTCAAGGACATCGCAATCGATGAAATTGCCCATGGATTTAGACATTTTCTGGCCTTCACTGATCCAAAAGCTGTGGGCGTAAATACATGCTGGCAGTGGGATGTCGAGCGCCATCAGTATCGCTGGCCAGATGACCGCATGGAACCAAAGAATTTCTTTACCAATCACGTGGTACGTCGCGGGCCAATAACTCGCACGTTTGGACGCGAGATCACTTTCTGGTTCAGCGAGACCTAAGGCAGTGATGTAATTAAACAAGGCGTCAATCCAGACATAGATCACATGATCTGGATCATTGGGCATCTGAATACCCCACGAGAAGTTTGTTCGACTCATCGGAACATCGTTGAGCCCTGCTCTCAAGCGGCCAAGCACTTCGTTGTATCTTGCAGATGGACGTACGAAGTTTGGGTGTTTCTTGAAGTACGCCTCGAGCCTTTCTTGAAACGCACTGAGTCGAAAGTAGTAGTTCTTTTCTCGGGCACGTACGAGTGGCTTTTTACTGATGGGCGAGTGGTACTCAAGATCTTTGGCTTGGGTTTCGGTGTAATACTCTTCTTGCCCTTCGTCGTACCAACCCTCAAACTCACCAAGATAGACGGCGTCAGCCGCTTGTAGTCGCTCGACGAATAGTTGAACCTGTCGCTCGTGCGCCTCATCGGTTGTACGAATGAAGTCATCAAACGTGAGTTGCATGCCCGTCATGACCTTGCGAAACGAAGCAGAGATTTCGTCAGCAAATTGCTGCGGTTCAATACCTCTGGCTTGGGCAGACTGCTCAACTTTTAATCCATGCTCATCAGTCCCAGTCAGGAAGAAGGTGTCATGGCCTGCAAACCGACTAAAACGAGCCCAAACATCACAGACCGTGGTCGTATAGAGATGGCCGATATGAGGGTCTGCATTAACGTAGTAAATCGGGGTCGTGATATATCGATGGTTGTTCATGGGTGCGTCCATTGTAGCTCAGGACACCTGTTTACCAGCGAATCAGTGCAAATCTCTACGAAGCCAGTGGTATAGCCCGATGCAAGACAGACAAAGCTCATTCTGCGTCCTACCATGAAGAGCTTGGAAGCCAGAAGTCAGCACGTTTGGGAGTCCATCAATGCCACGCTCGTTTCGACAGACACTTTTACTATTCATGGTGATAGCGATGAGCTTCGTCGCCATTCCTCAAGCCATGGCTCAATTTGCGCTTGGTAGTGGTGAGGCACTTGATCCTGGCGGTGTCTATCGGGACTGGGGCCATGATCTCGATTCAAATTCACAACGTAACTCTGGTGGCCTCAATTTCTCGGCAAATGCACAGAACTTCTCGACACGGCTGATTAATAATCCAGGAAGACAGTGGACCAACAGGTCTTGGAACAACACACTGGGCTACGACTTCTCGCGTGACTACCGTACGCCGATCTTTACCAGTTCCCAATCGAATCCAGCAATCACAGCGCCTTTGGTTCGCCAGAATTACAACGCCTATTACCGCCAGACGCCAGGTTGGAGTTCCATCGTTCGTGCGGCAGGCTATGACCGCTTTCAAACCAATGCGCCAAGTCCCGCGCAAGTCCAAATGGATCAGCGCAATCTGATCCAGTCTGAAATCCGGGCAACGCATCGGCTCAGCCAACCGACTACGGTGGGGATCCTCAACGGCGGTGTCGGTGAAACGATGATGGTTAAAGCTTCTTCATTGCGAGGCTTGGTTTTAAACTCTGCCAAGACGGATTTATCAACCTTAGGACTGACCTCATACGACCAAGCTCGGTTGCAAGAGGATTTGAAACGTGGACGGTTCATCCCAACCAGAGCGGCAGATGATGAGGTTGATTTTGCCAACATCGGCCAACAATCTCCACGTGGAACTGAGCCTCGGACGGCACTGTTAGCGAGCAGTACGGTATTGGCGAACGATCCGGTGAACGCCCGAGTGGCGCCAACGCCACACGATACGATTCTCCAAAGTATGGCAGATCGATATGCCAGTAATAGCATTGTTGGAGAGGTCTCACCGACACAACTCTCCCGACTCTCTGATGCCTATGTGGACTATCAGCAGGGACTCACACTTGGTATTTCACAACTCGATCAAGGCCGCAATGAGATCACTGCGGAAGACGAAGACGACATGATCGAAATGCCAGCTGCTGAAGAAGAAGAGTCAACAACACCGCTTGAGGTTCAACGCGGGCTAGATCTCGCCTTGCGGCATGGAACTCAGATCACACAACTTAGTACACCAGAGGCCGAAGACCGCTTCAACGAATTACTTGCGTCTGGTGAGGAGAGACTCAAAAGCGGCCAGTACTTTTGGGCAGAAAAACGATTTGCACGAGCCCTTCGTTTACTGCCGAATAATCCATTGGCAACAATGGGCCTCGCTCAAGCCCAACTTGGTGCCGGACTTTACTTAACCGCTGCCAACACGCTCAAGAGACTGATGAAGAAGAGCCCCGAGATGATTGACGTCATTCTTGAGGGCAACCTCATGCCGGCTCGAGAATCGCTGTTCAATTCAATGGATATGCTACGCAACCGCATCTCACATGGTGGCCCAGACGCGGCTGATTACGGTTTACTTTTGGCCTTCATTGGTCACCAGTTGGACCAGCAGCAGACCATCGACGAAGGATTGGCGGCGATCAAAAAGGCAAATCCCGAAAGCCCGCTGTTACCCGCTCTTAGACGTATTTGGGGCCCCGAAACAGATGAAGAAATGGTGCCGTCAGTCGATTCTGATGCTGGCGTGAATAAGTAATTCATCTGACTCACTAGCAGTTTCAATGTGTAGCGGTATTCGGTCGATACAAACGGTATGAGCGCGGGTGGATCGCCCATCATGACCTCCCTGCTCCAAACGGCTCAGGCTCAGCGCACAGCGACGACTCAGCGGAACCGTCAAAGGCAGGCCGAGACAGAGCGTCCACTGAAATATGCGGACATGGTTGATCTGCGCGTCGCTGGTGTTACCTCAACGCGCGCTGTTCGCAGTGTTCCTCAACATGGTTCTGAGCAAGCAGAACAGGAACACCACCGTGGCATCAAAACGAAAGCCCTAGAAGGCCGTGTAGACCTCACGGCCTAGAATGAGCTCCTCTCCCCTCTTTGCGACAACTACGCGAACAGAGGGCCTTGGCGGCACCTTAGACGGGAACACACCAGTATTCCTTAGACTGCGGGTACGACCAACTGAACAAATAGGGCAAGTGCCACGGCGATCAACAGCATCACCAAGACAATCTGCCCCGTCATCAGCCAAACCTGGAACCAATAGGCATCCAGGCGTGGGAGGCGGATCGCCTTATAAATCACAGAAACGCCGAAGGCCAGGGGAATGATCAAGAGGTACCACCATGTCTGGAAGAAATTCACCGGTGATACGAAAGGGATGAAGCCTAAGAGAGCAATCATGATTGCTGCTCCGGCGAATTCGCGCGGCGTTCGGTGGCGCGTGGAAGGTCATAAAGCACATCTAAGATGGCTACGAAGTTCATGAGACCCGCCATCGCGATGAAGAGAATTCCTAATTCATGGACACGTCCGATACCAATGTAGGGAAGCAACTCTTCAGCAGTCCATGACTGAATGATTTTCGTCTGCGCGATTTCAACCCCAAAGATGGCTGGTGTCGAGAGAACTTGGGCAAGGAACCAGAGTCGCTGTGTTTCAGAATCGACAACGCCAAGTCCACCAACAAACAAGCCCACCAGAATCAGAAACAACACACCGCCCATAATGAGCCAGCCACGTTGGGGCTCACCCCTTGCGAGGTGACCAGCACCAGGCCATAACCAAGCCAAGATGGCTGGGCCAGGGTGCCAAGATCCAGGAACACGATTGCTTTCAGGCTCTTTCATAGAAGCACGGTGGTGATCTGCATTGGGTCCGTTTGTAAGGCTTGGGAGGTTTGGTGGTTTTAGGTAAGCGCTATGGATCTTAGCGGCTCGTTGCGAGCGGTACTGCCCAGTGGCCTGAATCGAAATGACTTGTCATGTTCTGAGCAATTGAGCCAAATGCAGGCGGCTCAACGGCCGATTCACGGGAGGGAGGTACTGATCAAGCGTAGCGTAACGCCCGTGACGGTGCCACCATATTGAGCCATGTCAAGCTTGGTTGGGAGTAGTTATGAAGGCACCTGAAACCCGCACCTCAGTACCCAGGAACGATGTTGTTGATCGTCGAGTTGGACTGGATCGTCGCAATCTCACCAACGCCGATTCGACGAATCTCGAACGTCGCCGTGGCCCGGGACGCCGCCGCACAGACTTTGTTCGCTCTGCCGAGGAAGGTGAAATGAATCAAGAGCAATTTATGTTCTTGATGGCCATTGACGCCTTCAAACGTGTGAACGGAAAGACGTTCCCGACGTGGACGGATGTGCTGGAAATCGTGCGAAAACTGGGATATCGAAAAACCATGTCCAGCGAAATACAACTCGGTGATCGTGTGCAGGACTGGCACGAAAAGAGTGATTGTGAAAGTGGCGTCTTCCGTGCCTCGGATGATGAAGATGACGAACAGTCGCTTGCCGCCTAGCACCACTTTTCCCTACCGACTGTCCGCCTCAACGAGGTGAGAAAAGCACTGAGGCCTCAAGCATAGCGATCAGATAAAGGCGATCTCTTGCATTACTGGAGAGATTCTCCGTGCTTGCCGATACTTCTTGGTTGCTCTGTGCCATTGGACGGCACAGAGCGGTCGAAGATCCGTTGCAAGTTCATGGAAGGACGCGCAATGCCTGTAGAAATCCAGGTGGGGAGCCCGCACGCGCTGGCGGGACCAAAACCAACAAGCAACGCTCAGTGGCTTGAGGAGACATGGCGGCAGTTGAAGGCCGCAGACTCTTCCGAGGCCAAGGAGACGTTGGTCACGTATTACATGTCGAGCTTTGTGCCAGGGTTGGCCAGGAATCTGCAATCCCGCTTGCCTCACCAGATCGAAGTTGATGATCTCATTCAACAGGGCTATTTGGGTCTGATTGAGTCAATATCTCGATTTGATCTGGATCGAGGTATCCGCTTCGAGACTTTCTCGGCACGGCGGATCACCGGGGCCATGCAAGACTATCTTCGAGCGCTCGACCCTGTCCCCCGCCTGACCAGAACGCGTGCTAAGCGGGTGCGCGGTGCTGAAGATCGCTTTCTTACAGAGCATGGGCGTCGGCCGGACGATCGTGAATTACGCCAAGAGATGGATCTTGACCCAAAAGACTACAGGCAGCATGTCAACGACGCTCGGCCAGCAGCAATGGTTTCTTTGCATGGTCTTGAGTCCAATGGTGAGCATGATCCTCTACTGAACGTTGCTGAAGGCAACCAACGATTCAGTGGTGGCACATCAGCTCGAATCACCGACCTTGGTTGGAGTACTCCCTTAGGGCGAGCGGCCCGTCAAGATCTGCGTCAGTGGATTGTGCGTCGTTTGAGCAAGAGTGATCAACTCATCATTGTTCTGTATTATTACGAACAGATGACAATGCGTGATGTGGGTCAGGCCATCGGATGCTCTGAGTCACGCATTAGCCAACGCCTCGATTCAATCTTGTGTCGCTTGCGGTCAGAATTGCTCGGCACCGCTGCAGAGTTCGAGTTTCTCTTCGACAGCTATTGAGCAGAAGCGGCCAGGTTAAATCGCTAGGGAGGTTCTATGGCAGAACTTCGCGGTCGCTCATTTGTCTTGCTTGCTGTCGGCGTGTTGCTTGCGATCGCTATCAACTTGGTCTTCTGTCGCTGGGGGGTCGATCTCGCTGGGAGCTCCATGCTCACATGGAGTCTCCAGGACGATCGGCAAGCCACACCAGACGCTTTTGGGGCCATGGGGCTCTACACCGCACCCTGGATGGCCCAACGACTCGTCCTGGCTTGGATTCTGGGTATCGTGGTGCCAATACTGGTCGTGATAGCAGCGGTAGCCGGAACCTGGAGGCCAAGAGCGGGAAAAATGGGGTCATAGTGGTATCGAGTCGGTGTTTTGATCGGCCCAATCCCCTCGTCAGGGCCATGTCACGATATGATCATGAATTCTGGTGCTGTCCGGTCTGTTGGGCAGTGATTTGACACAGTCACTTTTCTGCGGAGTTTTTTGAACATGGCAAAGATGTTCTACACCCTCGAAGAAGCTGCCACTCGACTTGGCAAGTCAGAGGATGAAGTTCGAGAGATGGCTAAGACAGGCCAGCTGCAAGAGTTTCGCGATCGTGACAAACTCATGTTCAAAATTGAACAGATCGATCTTTTGGTTGGTGGCGATGAAGACACAGGCGACTCTGTTCTTGATCTGGATTCACCAGGCGGCAGCAGTCTGGACCTTGCGGCAACAAGCGACAGCGGTCTTGGTTTGACGGCCGGTACTGGTGAGGGGCTCGATGCACCATCTCGTAGTGGACTGGGACTGAGCGGCAGTGATTTGGGTGGCGGCATGGATACCAGTGGTGGTAGTTCGATGCTCGACCTTTCTGGCGGTACCGGATCGAACGTTGACTCGGGTTTGGGTGGCCAGGAAGAAGACCCATCTGGGGGAACGCAAGTTGGCGCCGAATTCGAAGAACTTAGTCTTGAA
>CALCOW010000472.1 GCA_937899935.1 uncultured Phycisphaerae bacterium | reverse complement strand
TGGTGTGTATTGGGATCACACTCGCTGTTGTCAATCGTAAAAGTTATGCCGGGCCCGAAGACGGCATCATTGATGTTCTCTTTCTCGGGGATGATGGACATCATCAGCCGGCAGCGAGAGCGCAACAACTCATACCAGCCTTACAGTTGCGCGGTATTCGTATTCACTATATTGATGAACTATCTCAATTAGCGCCTAGAGTGCTCGATCAGGTTGATTGCGTTCTGATTTACGGTAATCGCGAACATCTGCCAACGGAAACTGAAGACAGTCTCATTTCCTATGTCAAAAATGGTGGCGGTCTTGTTGCCGTGCACTCTGCGTGTGGTTGTTTTGGTCACTCAGACAAATACATTGAATTGGTGGGTGGACAATTTCTTTCACATGAGACCGATGTCTTTTCGACACAGATTACCGAACCAAATCATCCAGTGATGAAGGGATTCGAAGGATTTGAGAGTTGGGATGAGACCTATATTCACCAGCGTCACAATCCAGATAAAACAGTGCTTTCGAAGCGAGTAGAAGGAGACCATCACGAGCCATGGACATGGGTGCGCACCGATGGACAAGGCCGGGTGTTTTACACAGCTTGGGGACATGATCATCGCACTTGGAGTCATCCAGGATTTCATGAATTACTCGAGAGGGGTATACGATGGGCTTCTGGGGATTGGGCTCTTGCCACTGATCCTCAGCTTGCACCGTTAGCCTATCAAAACTCGCAGGTTCCAAACTATATTGAAGGGGGGCACTTTCTTGAGGAAGGTGAACCACACACCAAACTACAAAAGCCACTTGATGTCACTTCGTCGCTGACACATTCTGTTGTGCCTCCAGATCTAGACATAAGTTGCTTTGTCTCGGATCCTGACATTGTCAATCCAATCGCCATGACTTGGGATGAACGAGGTCGCTTGTGGATTGCGCAGACAACAGATTATCCAAATGATATGTCGACAGCAGGAGAAGGTGCTGATCGAATCGTCATCTGCGAGGACACAGATGGCGATCAGCAAGCAGATTCTTTTACAGTGTTTGCAGAAGGACTGAGTATTCCTACTGGAATAGCTCGATATCGGGATGGGATTGTCGTCTTGCAGGCGCCCGAGACTCTCTTTCTTCGTGACACTGATGGTGATGATCGTGCCGATGTTCGTGAAGTTCTGTTTTCGGGTTGGGGCACCTTCGATACACACGCTGGACCAAGCCACTTACGTTGGGGCTTAGACAATTATTTGTATATGACAGTGGGTTATGCAGGTTTTAATGGCAGCGTTGGTGGTGATCAACATCAGTTCGGGCAGGGTGTTGTCCGTATGGCTCCAGACGGTTCGGCTTTGGAATTTCTTGGTTCTTCCAGTAATAACACTTGGGGCCTTGGCTTCGATGAAACAGGTGAGATTTTTTACTCAACAGCAAATCGTGATCAACTTAATTACATGGCGATTCCAAATCGAGTGTATGAACAAGTAGATGGGTGGCCTGCTCGAGGTATGGCCTATATTGCTGATTACCGGGTCATTCACCCAGTAACACCAGATGTACGGCAAGCTGACTTTCATCGACAATATACGGCAGCGGCCGGTAGCACAATCTACACAGCGCGCGCCTTGCCAGAAGACTATTGGAATTCCACGGCCTTTGTGGCTGAACCAACAGCCCATCTATTGCATCGCTCGAAGATCAAGCGACAGGGGAGTGGCTACGTTGCAAAAGATGGTTGGAATCTCTTTGCAAGCAGTGATGCCTGGAGCGCGCCGATCGGTGCCGAAGTAGGTCCAGATGGAGCGATTTGGATGGCCGAGTGGTACAACCCGATCATTCAACATAATCCGGCACCTCATGGTTATGAGGTTGGCCAGGGGAATGCATACATCACCGATCAGAGAGATCAGTCGCATGGTCGAATCTATCGTATTCATAGTAAAAACCACTATGCAAGTGATACAAACGAGCTTTCAATAAGTGATCCAAAGATATTACTCAGCGCGCTTGGCAGCGACAACATGTTCTGGCGGCAGACAGCCCAGCGACTACTCGTTGAGCGCGGTTCCCAAGATGTGGTTGAGCCATTACTCATGATGCTCCAAGCGCAGAGAGATCTTGATGCAATCGGTAGCGATCCCACTGCTATTCATGCATTGTGGACTCTAAAAGGTCTGGGGCAGCTTGATGGCTTGAATCCGAAAGCAAACGAGGTTGTTCTCGGTTTACTTGAACATCCAGCCGCAGCAGTCAGGAAAAATGCACTGCGTGCGATGCCAGCCACTCGACAAATGGCGGCGGCTGCCGGACAAAGACTAGCGGATGAAGACTTACAGGTAGTCAGAGAGGCGGCATTAGCTGTATCGCGGCTTCCGGCAATCAATTCAAATGCTAAGTTGATACTTGAGCTGCTTCAAAAACGCACAACAGGAGAAGATCAGTGGATTGCAGATGCGGCGTTAGCTGCTGCAGCGAACAATGATGCAGCCTTTCTTCAGGTGACATTAAGTAGCGCACCAACGAATAGACAACAGACATCAGCGACAGAGCCTACAAACCTGATAAAAAATGGTGGATTTGAAAACATGGATGCCTCTGGAGCGCCTCAGGGTTGGCGGATAGCCACCTATCGGGGCCAAGCAGATCATAGTGTTGTACCGTTTGGTCGAGGCGGAGGTAATTGTCTGCAAATTCGTTCTAATGCAGGCGCAGACACAAGCTGGCAAACGGATATAAGGGTTGAACCATTTACGGATTATCGTTTACGTGGATGGATACGTAGCGCAGATCTTGTCAACTTAGACGCAGACTATGGAGCGCTACTCAATGCCCATCTATTGGGTCGAAAAGTGACCAACGCAGTTGTAGGGAATGCTGATTGGACACCAGTAGAGTGTGTTTTCAATTCTGGTGATAGAGATCAAATCTCAGTTAACTGTCTGTATGGCGGCTGGGGACTTTCAACCGGTGATGCATTTTACGATGACTTAAGCCTTGAACGTCTGCCATCTATTGAGACAGGAATGGGTAAGTCTGTTGATCGTACAGTGAAGCAGGTTGCTCAACACTATGCTGCACACGGAGGTGATGAGCAACTAATTTACATTCTTGAGAAAATTGCTGGGGCTGAAGAAACACTAGCTCGCCCAGTACTTGAAGCGATGGCAGCTAATTGGCCCAAAGATAAAACGCCACAACTGACGTCATTGCAGCAAGAGAGGCTACAAGCACTTACCAAATCGCTTAAGCCCATGCTTCGCCCATCGATGATTCGGCTAATGCAGCAGTGGTCTGATGAGCATCAATTATTGTTTGATGTCAGTCAAATTAAGAAAGACCTTCGTTCAATTATTGAAGACAACAGCCAGCCGTCAGATCTTCGTATAGAGGCAGCGGTACAACTCCTTGCAATCGCCGATGATAAAAGCTCTGTTGAATTAGTGGTGTCACAGATTGTTCCTAGTGCGGCTCCCGAACTTGCTGATGGACTTATTGATGGCCTGCGCGTGAGTCGTCATGAGTTTGTGGCGCCAGCACTACTCGAGCAATGGATGACGTTCACGCCTCAGCGGCAGGCACGCGTGGTTGCACTTCTTACAAGCTATCGAGTCTGGCTTGCGTTTATGCTCGATGCAATTAAGGATGGTGATCTTGACAGTTCAACGTTGACACCAGGGCAATGGCATTCAATCGAGACAGTTGCCGATGCTGAGTTAGCGGCGCAAGCCGAACGACTTCACAAGAAAGTTCAGCCAGTTGTGGATAGCAGCACTGAAGAGTTGATCAGCAAAGTCTTACAAAATCCTGGTGACGCTGAACAAGGTAAAATACTCTTCGATACAAATTGTCTGGTATGTCATGTTCTGGGTGATGCGGGTGGTCAGGTGGGCCCTGCACTCGATGGCATTGGTAGTAAATCACCAACTGAACTGTTGATTGATATTCTGGATCCAAATCGATCGGTCGAAGGAAATTATCGATTGTGGAGTATTGAAACTACAGATGGCTCACTGATATCTGGGCGACTTGGCAGTGAGTCAAAGACAGTGGTCGAGCTATGGACCATTGACGGTGAACTCATTGTGGTTGATCGGTCCGACATCACTTATATGGATGCATCTACTATCTCGGTCATGCCCTCCACCTATCGACTGACCATGACGCCAGAGGAATTGGCATCACTGACAAAATTTCTGCAAGAGGCGAGTCGCTGATGCGGTCCATTAACCCCTCCTTAGGCCACGTAGTTGCCGCTGGCTGTTTCTTCCCAACACGGCCTAAGATTTACCAGTGCTGGTGAGAGATCTGCCACTCAGCCGATGACTCTGCAATAGCAGCGGTATAGTTCTGGGCTTCCTTCGATAGTGTAATTGAGGATGGAATAGACCGAATGAATCCAGTTCGTAAGTACATTCGATGGTTACACACCCGCTGGCCAGAAGGGCGCGTGGAGCGACTGCCTGATGTCGGTCCGAACGGCCAAACAAATGTGCCAGGCCTGTTTGTGGTTGGTGATCTTGCCGGTATACCACTGCTTAAGTTTGCCGCCGATTCAGCCGCACGTGCCGTACAGTCTATTTCATCGCAGCAAGATAGGACGGCCACTCCACCCAAACAAGACGACGTCCTTGATCTTGTGATTATAGGTGGTGGTGTTGCTGGTGTTGCAGCTATGGCGGAAGCCAATCGACTTCAGATGAAGGCCGCTATCGTTGAATCAACTTCAACCTTTAGCACCCTCATTAACATGCCCAAAGGTAAACCGATTTATACCTATCCAAGCGAGATGACACCTGAAGGTGTTCTTCAGTTTGATGAGACTGCTAACACCAAGGAAAAACTTCTTGCTGAACTAGAACGCTTTCAGCAGCAACAGTCAGTTCATCCAATTGAAGGTCGTGTCGTTCGGATTGAAAAGAACAATCGCCTGCTTGAGTCACACCTTGAAGATGGCCGAGTAGTGCGTAGTAGATTCGTAATCGTTGCCATTGGTCGCACAGGCGATTATCGAAAACTCAATGTGCCTGGTGAAGATCTAGATAAAGTTTCTAATCAGCTCCATGACCCACTTGCGTATGAAGGCAAGAGTGTATTAGTGGTGGGTGGTGGTGATAGCGCTGCAGAGGCAGCGGTTGCTCTGGCCGAATGTGGAGCGCAGGTCACACTTTCTTATCGCGGTAGTCAATTGGGCCGACCCAAGCCAGAGAATGTTGCGGCAGTCGAACAACTAAGTCGTAGCAAGCGTGGTGAAATTCGAAGTCAAGATGAAAGTTATTTGCGTGGCACTGGAAAGTCTGGATCTCTTGATCTTGTTCTTGAAAGCCAGGTAAAAGAGATAAAAGAAAGAGAAGTGATACTGAATACGAGTCAGGGTGAAAGGCAAATAAGAAATGATGCTGTTCTTGCCATGATTGGAAGAAAAGCACCATTAGACTTCCTCAGACGTAGTGGCATTCATATTTTAGGTGATTGGACGCTTACTCGAATCGCATCCTTCGCTGGTGTATTGCTGATCGTAATCTTTATCTATCACTGGAAGAAGAATGGCGTCTTCTTCCCAGTGTACGAGACGTTTCAGTCACAAGGTTTGTTTCCATTCAACATTCCGACCTGGTGCATGATGTTGAGAGAAAGCTTTGCTGATCCTGCAACGCTATTTGGTACGCTTGGCATCTCTTTAGGTGAACCAGGTTTTTATTACTCCTTGGTTTACAGTACTATCGTAGTAGTCTTTGGGATACGTCGAATTCGACGGAGAAAGACTCCCTACATCGCACGGCAAACAGTGTCATTAATGGCGTTTCAAGTTATCCCACTATTCTTGCTGCCATATCTTCTGCTTCCATGGCTTGGCCACAATGGTTTTTTTGATCTTCCCGTCGCGAGTTCTATTGCTGATGCCTTGTTTCCAGTAGTTGATTATGGTCAAGGCAGAGAATACTGGAGAGCATTTGGGTTCATTTTGGCCTGGCCACTATTTTTCTGGAATGTATTCACATCACAGCCAATGTGGACTTGGCTGGCCATTAGCCTCGTACAGACATTTGTCATCATTCCACTGATCATTCGTTACTGGGGAAAGGGTGCTTATTGTGGATGGGTGTGTTCCTGTGGAGCGCTTGCAGAGACATTAGGTGATACGCAGCGTCAAAAAATGCCACATGGACCAGTGGCAAATAGACTCAATCTGATTGGGCAAGTGTTTTTAGTTATCGCTTTGCTGCTGTTGGTATCGAGAATTATCTCTTGGATTTGGCCAGCCTCGGTGGCTGGAGATATTTATCAGAGTGTCTTCGACGGAATTCCTGTATTCAATTATGTCTGGTTCGTAGATCTTCTGTGGGCAGGCATTATCGGCGTTGGGTTTTACTGGCACTTCTCAGGCCGTGTCTGGTGTCGCTTTGCGTGTCCACTTGCAGCGCTGATGCATATCTATACACGATTCAGTCGGTTCAGAATTTTGGCAGACAAGAAGAAGTGCATTAGTTGTAACGTCTGCACAACCGTCTGCCATCAAGGTATTGATGTCATGAACTTCGCCAATAAGGGTATCCCAATGGAGGATCCAGAGTGTGTGCGATGTTCTGCTTGCGTTCAAAGCTGTCCCACCGGTGTCCTTTCATTTGGCCAAATCAATCCCAAAACAGGCCAAATCATTTCTCGAGACAGTGTGCAGGCGTCACCAGTGCAAAGGGTTGAGTTGACACTAAAGGGCAGTAAGATGAGCCGCTGATACAATGTGTTGGGAGATTATCTATGCCAATACATGAGAATCATATAACACGAAGAGCGGCACTCCAGTGGTGTGGTGCCGCCGCTGCTATCGGAATCATTGGTAAATCAAGCCTCGGTATGATCTGGGATGATCAACAAGCCGCTGATGTATTGGCGCCACTTCCAATTTCCCTGGCTCAATGGTCTCTTCATCGCACGATTAATGCTAAGGATCTAGATCCACTCAATTTTGCGAAGGTGACTGCTGAAGAGTATGGGCTTGATGCGATCGAGTATGTAAGCACGTTCTACCGTGGTAAAGCCACGGACGAGGCCTATCTGAAGAAGCTCAAGGGTGTTGCCGATGACCATGGCGTCAAGAGTTTGTTGATTATGGTTGATGGTGAAGGGCAACTCGGAAACCCAGATTCAGCCGCACGTATGCAGGCTGTAAAAAACCACTACAAGTGGATTCATGCAGCAAAATATCTGGGTTGTCACTCTATTCGTGTCAATGCGGCTTCACAAGGAAGTCGATCTGAGCAACTCAAACTTGCGGCCGATGGTCTTGGTGCATTGGCGGAGTATGGTGCTAAAGAGAAAATCGGTGTGATTGTCGAGAATCATGGTGGACTCTCTTCAGACGGTTCCTGGTTGGCTGCAGTTATGCAGCAGGTTGATAATCCAAATTGCGGCACGCTTCCAGATTTTGGGAACTTCATGCTGGGAGATGGGAAGTGGTACGACCGCTATAAAGGTGTCGAGGAGTTGATGCCCTATGCGAAGGCTGTGAGTGCGAAGTCACGCGCTTTCGATCCGGTCACGGGTCAAGAAACAACAACCGACTATGCACGCATGATGCAGATCGTGCGAGATGCCGGGTACAAGGGCTACATTGGCATTGAATATGAAGGTGGGCAAGTCTCTGAGAAAGAGGGCATTCTCAAAACAAAGAAGTTGCTTGAGAGCGTTGGCTGCGTAGCGATTTCGCCTAAGGCTTCAAGCCCACCTGCAAAGTCTTAGATCTCGTTCAAGAAAAGATGTCGTGAAGTACGTGGCCATGTACATCGGTCAGACGCATATCGCGCCCACCATGCCGTACCGTAAGTTGTCGATGATCAATGCCTACGGCATGAAGCATGGTGGCATGAAGGTCATGAA
This sequence comes from uncultured Phycisphaerae bacterium, assembly GCA_937899935.1. Taxonomy (GTDB): domain Bacteria; phylum Planctomycetota; class Phycisphaerae; order Phycisphaerales; family SM1A02; genus JAQWNP01. Next base: position 579 of record CALCOW010000472.1, on the reverse strand, counting down.
TTTCGACAGGTCGATCAATGGCCTTATAGCCAAACTCATCTGTGGAACCATAGGTCATTCCACCTCGAATACCACCACCAGCCATCCAGATTGTAAAGCCGAAGGGATTATGATCGCGACCATCAATACCTTGTGCGAAAGGCGTTCTGCCAAATTCTGCAGCCCAGATCACCAATGTCTGATCAAGTAGGCCGCGGCTCTTTAGGTCTTTGAGAAGTCCGGCAATCGGTTGATCGACCGCACGTGCATTGTTCTCATGCCCCTCCTTGAGCCCGTCATGCTGATCCCATCGATCACCTTCCAGTGCAGGACAGGTGAGTTCGACAAAACGAACACCACGTTCTACAAGACGGCGGGCAAGTAGACATTGCCTTCCGTAGATGCGAGTCGGCTCATACTTTTCATCAAGGCCGTACAGAGATTTGGTTGCTTGCGATTCACCATCGATTGCCATCAGCTCTGGAACAGACCATTGCATTCGAAAAGCAAGTTCATGATTAGCGATGGCCGCTTCAAGAGGATCGGATCGACCAATTCTCTCCTGATAGGCTTGATCAAGCTGGCGAATGAAGTCCAAGG
>CALCOW010000471.1 GCA_937899935.1 uncultured Phycisphaerae bacterium | reverse complement strand
CCCTACACGACGCTCTTCCGATCTATATCTCGAAGTTGATCACCGATCATCCAGGATCTTTTTAGATCAATGTCCAGGTCTTCTGCGGCTTGCATCAACATGCCTGGCTGTGGCTTGCGCCATGGATGATCTCGTCGGTAGGCATCAAGGGTTGCTTGTGGGTGATATGGACAATAGTAGAAGCGATCAATAAGACGTGGCTGTCCAGCTGCTTCATCAACAAGTGTCGCGATACGTTGATGAGTGGCATCGACGTCTGCTTCTTTGTAGTTGCCCCTCGCCACACCACCCTGATTAGTAACCACGATTAAGTGATAGCCAGCTTCGCGCAAGACTCGTAGTCCATCTGGCACACCATCGAGCAGTTCGACTGCTTCTGGGTTGCCAAGGTCTCCATCGCAGCGAATCAGCGTGTTGTCTCGATCTAGGAAAATAGCGCGTTCCACGAAGGGAGAATACGCGCGACATGTGCTGACTACAAATCGACTGGCTTTAAGCACCGACGAGGAGGCCGTCGCTGGCTAGTCTCCGAAGGAAGTTTTGACCGATCGAGCGGCCTTAACCAGGGGGTCGTCAAGCGGCACAAGCCGCTGCTTATTGGCTACGGTGCGGATATCAATATCATTAAGTTGGCCGTCCTGGACGACAATAATCCTTCCGTGGCCACCGCCCATGAGCAACTCCATTGAGGCCCAACCTAGCTGGGTAGCCAAAACCCGGTCGGCCGCAACGGGTGGTCCGCCCCGCTGGACATGACCAAGGACCGTCGTGCGTGTCTCTATGCCGGTGCGTTTTTCAACCTCATCTGCAACATGGGCACCGACGCCACCGAGCCGAATCGGATCTGGACTGAGTGGATCATGCAGTCGTACATGTTTGTCTCCATCCACTTCAGTGGCGCCTTCAGCACAAGCAATAATGGAGAAGCCTCTTCCGCGATGCTGCCGACCATCAACATACTCGCATAGTTTTTCCATATCGAAGGGGATCTCAGGTATCAGAATGACGTCCGATCCTGAAGCAATACCAGCACTCAGTGCCAGCCAGCCAGCATTACGACCCATCAACTCGCAAACCATAACGCGATGATGAGAAGCTGCCGTTGTATGTAAGCGATCGAGGGAAAGTGTTGCGGTGGTCATGGCCGTCGTAAAACCGAAGGTTAGATCAGTACCAACAATATCGTTGTCTATTGTCTTTGGTACACCGATGCAGTTAACACCAGATCGCAGTAAAGATTCGGCCACGCTCATGGTTCCATCACCACCAACAATGATCATGGCGTCAAGCTTGTGCTCTTCAATCGTTTGAAGGCATCGTTGTGTTGCGTCTTCAAATTGCGGGGTGCCATCATCATCATGGCCGACATGGTATTGCTTTGGATTGACACGGTTGTTCGATCCAAGAATCGTTCCTCCTCTGTTGAGTATTCCAGAGACGGTCGACCATGTAAGTTCCTTGACATTGCCTTCAATTAAGCCTCGATAGCCGTCAAGGACGCCAACCACATCAATGTCAAATCGAGAACGAGCCGTCTTTGTAACGGCGCGTATGACAGCGTTCAGTCCTGGGCAATCACCGCCTCCTGTTAACAAGCCAATGCGTCTGATTTTTTTAGTCATAGAGCTAAAACCGTTACAGAAATAGATCTCATAGCGAGTATTCCTAATGAGCAAGGCCGGCAATGGTACCTCATCGATAAGTCGGCTTCATCATTGTCTAGTGAACTTCTTCAAGTGGGCGTAGCAGAACTTGGTTAATTCCAACATGCGGAGGTGCCTCCATAGCTTGACAGATACTAATGGCGACATCTTCTGGCTGGAGTGGATTCTTCATGCTCGCCAGCCATTGGGAAACTTGTTGTTTGGTTTTTTCATGCGTAATCGAATGCCGCAACTCTGTTTCAACTAAGCCAGGCGCAATTTCAGTGACACGGATGCGGTGTGGAGCTGATTGCGCATGTTTTGATAACTCGCTGCGAAGTCCCTCTGAAATAGCATGTACGGCATACTTTGTGGCACAGTACACAGCGGCAGTTGGCATGACCTTATGTCCGGCTATGGAACTAATATTTACGATATGCCCATTTTTCTGCTCAAGAAAATGAGGTAATAGGCACCCAATGGTGTGGAGTACTCCCTTGATGTTGACATCAACAACATGATCCCAATCGTCCATTCGGCACTCGACCAAGGGTCCTAAGGGCATGACTCCAGCTGCATTCACCAAACCATAGACCGTGGAGTATTGGCTGAAGATCTGTTCCACGAGGCTGGCCACCTGGTGGCGCTGGCTCACATCGCATGCAATGGCCTGATGTCGACCTGCCGTCGTCTTAAGATCCTTCAGGACGGCTTCTAGGGTCACCTGGCAGCGAGCCGTAGCCACGACATTGGCACCACGCTCTGCCAGGGCATGTGTTGTGGCTCTGCCGATGCCAGTGCTGGCACCGGTCACAAGAACGGTACGATCTTTCAGGGAAACCATCATGAAACGACCTCTCAAAGTGCACGGTTTGCCCGAGCGGGATACCATTCTACTGCCATGAATAAAGCAAAGACGAAGTCGGGTGATTCGAAGGCAACGGCAGGTCAATCTGAGCTGGTCATGGCCAGGCGTCAGAAGCTCGCTCGATGGAGAGAAACCTTTGGCATCGATGGTTATGGTGAGCGTTGCGATGGCCTTGCGTCATTAGCAGAGGCACGTGCTGCCTTTGATATGGCCGCCCATGAGACTTTTACCGAGACAGAAGGCGAGACCGATGACCGCCCCACTATGTTGGTGGCGGGTCGATGTGTGCAGCATCGGGCTATGGGTAAGTTGGTTTTCATTGTTCTTCGCGATCACACCGGTGATCTTCAGATCAGTATCTCGAAAGCGGCGGTTGATCCTGACACCTTTAAGCTGGCAGCTAAGCTCGACTATGGGGATATTGTCATCGCCGGTGGACCAATCGGTCAAACCCAGCGTGGTGAAATATGTGTGTGGGCAGACCGGTTTGATTTGGCGTGTAAGTCTTTGTCTCCACCACCCGAGAAGTTTCATGGTCTCACCGATGCCGAGGCTCGCTATCGGCAGCGCTATGTAGACATGTATATGAATCCATCGACGGTGGAGACCTTTAAGCAGCGTTCGCAGATTGTGCGACATGTGCGGGCCTTTTTTGATGCTGAACATTTCATTGAGGTCGAGACACCAATGATGCAGCCAATGGCTGGTGGTGCTGCTGCTCGTCCATTTGAAACACATCACAATGCGCTCGATATGAAGCTCTTCCTTCGCATTGCGCCAGAGCTTTATCTCAAACGCCTACTGGTTGGAGGGCTCCCACGGGTCTACGAAATTAATCGCAATTTTCGTAACGAGGGCATCGATCGTCGCCACAATCCTGAGTTCACGATGCTTGAGATCTATCAAGCATTTGGTGATTGTCATTCGATGCTTGACCTCACTGAGCGGCTCTTTCACAGCCTGGCGGTTGAGCTCAATGAAGGAAAGGGTTGCGTTCGTACGTTTGGCGAACATGAGGTCGACTACAGCCTTCCATTTGCCAGACAAGAGTATGGAGAATTATTCGAAAAGCACGTTGGCTGTTCAATGCGTGATCAAAAAGCAGTGTGTGAAAGAGCAAAATCTTGTGGCATTCCCGAGGTAGAGAAGAAAGATCACTGGGTCTTAGTAGAAGATCTGTTTGATGCTCTGGTGGAAGAGGCCATTCCACCAACAAAACCTCTTTTTGTGACAGGTTTTCCGAGTCAGATTTCACCACTCACACGGCCGCGTCGGGAAGATCCGGAAATCAGTGATCGTTCTGAGCTCTTTGTTGCTGGCATGGAATTAGCGAACGCTTATACAGAGCTTAATGATCCGGATGTGCAGCGAGAACGTTTTACAGCTCAGCTTGCTGGTGGAGGCGATGAGGCAGCCGCTTTCCGTGCCCTCGATGAAGACTTTCTCAACGCATTGCTTGTGGGTATGCCGCCCGCCGGTGGGCTTGGAATTGGTATTGATCGCCTAATTATGTTGATGTGTGGTGAAGTGAACATTCGTGATGTCATACTATTCCCACTGTTAAGACCTTCGGGGCTAACCGAGGACCTCACTTGAAGTTTCTTAGAAGTTGTAATTTTCCATCACTTGCCACGGTGCTCATGGTCGCCTCGCTGCTTTGCATGGGTCCCATACTGTCTGCTCAGACGGTCGATGATGATCAGGCAGCAGTCGTTGAATGGGAAGTGCAAGAGGACCGCTGGTATTCACTGATCATTGGTGGAGCTCATGCTGGTTGGATACACCATGTGCGGTCGAGCGATGGCAAGCGATACCGAACATGGCGAGAAATGCAGCTGCAACTGAATCGTGCAGGTTCAAACATGAGTGTTGGTTCAAATGCGACCTTTATTGAGACGCACGATGGGCAGCCAATTGAAATTACTGCAACTCAGTTGATGGGACTATCAGAGGTGAAGCGACAGATCACCTTTTCGCCTGAGGGCGTACTTGTGGTGACTCAGCAGGGTGATCGGAAATATCGTCAGCTGGAACCATCGCCGTCTGGCTCTTGGTTCATGCCAGCAGCCATGGAGCGATTTGTTGAAGCGAGGATCGCATCAAAAGCCAGCAAAATTCAGTATCGCACTGCGGATATTGAGATGGGCTTTCGTATCGTTGATGTTGAGATGAATGCTGATGGTGATCAGAATTTGAATTTGCAGGGCCGAGAGATTCCGGTGCTTGTGTATCAATCAAAGGTTACGGATGTTCCTCTTGTTTCAAGGGAACTCTATGAGCTCGATGGTGGTCTTATAAGAAGCATTACTAGTTTGCCGATTGGTGACATGGTAACCGAAATCTCTACGAAAAATATTGCACAAGCTGAGGCACAAGAGTTGCCAGAAGTTATGTTGCAAACTTTTGTGCAGCCCGATCGAGCGATTCCAAATTCAATAGACTTGACGACCGCTCGCTACAAACTTCGATCTGAGAGTAGCTCATTGAAAGATTTGCCATCTGCGGGGGCGCAGCACGTCGAGCCGAGTGATAAGAAACAGGAACTCGAAATTGTTGTAGATATTGGTTCTCGTCAACCTGCGACCGATGAAGAAAAGAGTGATGCGGCGTTTATCCAACCGTCGCTGGTTGCTGATGGTGCTGATGCAGCTATCAAGAAGCTCTCGGAGAGCGCACTCATATCAGTCGGTGATTCTGATTTTGATCGAGCTGAGGCAATGCGACGGTTTGTTAATGAATACGTTTCTCTTAAGTCGCTCAATACCGCATTTGCGACAGCTTCTGAAGTGGCTCGGTCACGTTCTGGAGACTGCTCTGAGCATGCGGTGCTACTGGTGGCGATGCTACGGAGTCAGGGTATTCCCGCCCGATCAGCGACGGGTCTCATTTATGCAGATGTATTCGTTGGCCACAAACAGATCTTTGGTTGGCATATGTGGACACAGGCCTTAATCGACGGAGATTGGGTTGACTTTGATGCAACGCTACCCTGTCGTTTCACCGCGGGTCATATTCTCGTTGGAACCTCGAGTCTGGCGGATGGCTCAATGGCTGAAGACCTTGTGTCCATGCTTGGTCTCATGGGGAACCTCAAGATCGATGTGATCTCACTTGGATATGAGCCGGAGCCCAAAAGGTGATTGGTCCTACGCGGCCATCGACGCCCACAGACGTCGAAATGCACGCGGAACTTCAGTTAGAACTCCCTCCGCGGCCAGCGTCAGGTCATAAAGGCACATTCGGAACGGTGTGCGTTGTTGGCGACTGTGCCCATAAGCCGACTACCATGATTGGCGCTGCGGCCATGTGTGGGCAAGCAGCAATGCGAGCAGGGGCAGGCCGCTGCGTTCTTGCCGTTCCTGAACCTTTGGTAGTCGCAGCAGGGTGTATTGCACCGACGGCCACGATGGCAGGTCTTCCAATTGATAGTGATGGTCAAATTAAGGCGAGCGGCGCCGCGGAGATTGTGGATCAGATCATGCGTGGTGCATCGGTGGCCGCGGTTGGTTGTGGTATGGGTAGAGGGCAGAGCGTACAACAGCTGGTGTTGCATTTATTAACCCAAGAGGACTACCCAGTTGTGGTCGATGCCGATGGCTTGCGTGCATTAGCTTCGATCGTTGATGTTGGTCCAGATATCAAAGCGCCGCTTGTAGTCACTCCACATCCGGGTGAATTCCAGGAGCTCGCTGCTGCTTTTAAAATTGAAGCAGATCCAACCAGTGATAAGGAGCGACCGGAAGCGGCACAGAAACTGGCTCAACGATTAGGTGCTGTTGTTGTACTAAAAGGCCCTGCTACCGTAGTTAGTGATGGCCAGCGTACCTGGATCAGTCATCTCGGCAATGTGGCGCTGGCAACTGGAGGGACGGGAGACGTGCTGACAGGTTTGATTGCCTCATTTATTGCACAATGGGCAACTGGGACTGAGTCCATAGGCACCAAACTGATGTCCTCGGCAATTTTGGGTGTGTCGGTGCACGGGACTTCTGCAGATCGTTGGGCGGCCCGCATCGGAAGTACGGGCATGCTGGCAACGGACCTCTTGAGCGAAATACCCGCTGCGATTGCCGCGTTACGTGATTAGGCGGTATCACAGGAAACCCACGAATATGGTTGATAGAATGGCTCCTTGGTGTTAGTTGCGCCGTCTGTTTAGCGTCTCGTAAGAAGAAGAAGTGATGACCACACATACCCATAGTGATATCAAGTCACTGCAGCCCAATCGTTATATCGAGGGGGCCTATGGGCTGCTCAATCCGCAAATTGGAACCACGAGAGGTGGTAAGCCATACTTAAAGTGTCTTCTGCGTGATGCAAGTGGCGATGCGCCGGCTCGACAGTGGTCCTTTGAGGCCAGTCAGCTCAGTGAAGTCAGTAAGACAGGTTTTGTTTGGGTCTCTGGTCACACCCAAGATTACAACGGGCAACTACAGATCATCGTTGAGCAAATACGTCAGTATCAAGTCTCAGAAGATGAATTAGTCTCTTTGTTGCCAGCAACGAAAAAAGACATTGACGAGATGTTTTCAGAGGTTGAGCACCTCTTAAAATCGCTCACACATCCGGCAATGCGGGCTTTGGCTGTGCTATTTCTAGGTGACGAGGAACTGATGCGACGGTTTCGTCAAGCGCCCGCAGCGATGTCTTTGCATCATGCCTGGGTCGGTGGTTTACTCGAGCATACGGTTCAGATTATGAAGCTTGCTGACGGCATGCTGAAGCTCTATCCGGCGCTCAATCGTGACCTGGTGTTGATGGGCCTCTTCCTACATGACTTAGGTAAGGTTTATGAACTGACCTGGGAACGTGGTTTTGAGTACACGATTGGCGGCAATTTGATTGGTCATGTAGTTGGTGGTGCGATGATTCTTAAAGAAAAACTAAATGAGATGCCAGCGTCAGGGCCGAGCGCCTTGTCGGAGCCCGCAGAAATGGCATTGATGCACATTATCCTGAGCCACCATGGATTGCTTGAATTCGGTGCAGCGAAGTTGCCAAGCACACCTGAAGCTATCTTTGTTTCAAATCTGGATGACCTTGATGCAAAAACCCAAATGGGTATTTCGGCTGCACGATGCGACGGCGATGACGAAAATTCGTCACGCAGTCCGTTGACAGAGAAGATCTGGGCGCTGAATACAAGACTCTACAAACCAGATCCTCTTGCAGGAGAAGATTAGCTATACGCAGGCGAATGTTCTGAGATGGTGATATAGTTCATCAATTCTTCAAAGGAAATAGTCAATGTCAGCGAATGGTCGGGTGCTTATTGGCATCCCGGTATATAACGAAGAAGAAACCGTGAGCCGCGTGATTGATGAAGTGCGTCGGGTAGCGAATGTCTCTCAAACCGATGTGTTGGTGGTTGATGATGGTTCAACTGATGGCACAAGCCAGGCCCTGGTTGGTCAGCCTGTACATGTGATTCGGAGTGCAGAAAACCGTGGCTACGGCTGGGCAATTCGCCACATGCTTTCTTGGGCAGCACAGCATGAATTTGAATGGCTGATTACGATTGATTGTGATGAGCAGCATGAGCCTGCCTCTATACCCACATTCTTAAAAGCCATTGAGCAAGACAATGCAGACGTCATCTCTGGCAGTCGCTATTTAGAATCCCGACCGGAAGATGATGCGCCTCCAGTTGATCGGCGACGTATTAATCAACTTATGACGACTGAGTTGAATCGATGTTTGGGTTTGAATATCACGGATGCATTTTGTGGCTTTAAGGCATACCGAGTGCCTGCTTGTCAGAAGTTAGAACTCGATCGAGATGGATATGACATCCCCATGCAATTCTGGGTGGAAGTTGCAGAGGCCAAGCTTCGCGTAACGGAGATTCCAGTCAGGCTGTTGTACCCTGATGAAAATCGCACCTTCGGAGGTGAACTTGATGACCATAGCGTTCGTCTCGCTCACTACCGTCGTGCAGTGACAGAGCAACTTGCGCGAAGAGGCAAAGCACCGTGTCCTGAAGTGGACACCGCTCTCACGTCATGAGCCGAGATTGGGATCAAGGCCTGTGGTTTGATGCTCCACCAGATGGCCCAACGTGGCGTATGCCACAAGTTGCCCAGGGAGCGATCGATCATAAGCCGATCTCTTGGTGGCGTTCAGCGACTCAAGAAGCATTGGGCATTGATTCGACGCGACCCGTCATGATGACCGGTCATCAACCGACGGTACATCACCCCGGTATTTTATCTAAGTACATGGCGCTCTCGCAGCTGGTACGAATTAATGAAGCGACTGGCCTCGAGTTAATCATTGATCACCATGTCGGGGTCGCTGGGATTGTGCCGGTCCCAAAGCTTGTTAAAACCGAGGATGGATTGTTAAGGCATCAACTTCATTTGTTGTCGCTCGATGCCAGTTTGCCGCTTTGTTGGCAAGCACCGCAGCAGCCTCAGCCACTAGACAAAGCGAGTTCTTTTGCGACCGAAGATGTTGCTGAAGGCCTTGGGTTGATGCATGGCTTACTTTGTCAGTACGTAAGTGCCACGGATGCAGCTGGCCAACTTGCTGAAACTACGGCTCAACTTCGCTCACCGTGGGTGGCAGATTTTTCATCGGTACGGGCATCCAAACTCTTAGAAACGCCCTTTGGTCGACGCCTGGTAGAACTGATGTATGACGATCCTCGGTCTTGTGTAGAGGCGTATAACAAAGCCGTGCACACATGGCCTGAAGCACAGATGAGAAAACTCAAAATAGAGTCAGATCAAATTGAGTTGCCGTTATGGACACAGAACAATGATGGACAACGTGTGTCCGCTAAGGTGGGGCCGAAACACCCGAGTGCCCCTCAATTTGGATCCTTGCTACCCAGGGCTTTGCTCATCACAGCGATTAGTCGTATTGGAATTGCAGATCTCTTTATTCATGGTCGATCTGGAGCGGCCTACGACAAGGTGATGGAACAGTGGATTAGTGATTGGTTGGGGCTGCAGCCAGCGGGTGCCGTTGCTATTAGTTGCACGCAAACCTTGCCAGGACTCGAGTCGTTACAAATCAACAATCGTCAACGGCTGGATCACCTGATCTCACTTAGTCATCAGCTTTGGCATGATCCTCAACAACTTGATTCTCAGGACAACGGTCCGAGTCTTCAGAAAAAAAGATATCTGGATATGTTGGAGCAAACAGAGTGGAAAACCACGCAGCGGCGCCAAAAGTTCATCGAAATGCATCAGTTCCTAAGTGAACAACGACAAGAATACGGGAGCCGCCTTCAGTCGGCCAAAGCACTGAGTCGTGATGCACATGCGGCCATATTGGAAACCAACTTGCCCAGCGCTCGTGATTGGCCTTTTATCTTTTATCCTGACAAAGAGCTTTCATCACTCAATGAGAGCATTCAGGCTTATTTAGGGGTAGAGGGGCTACTTACTTCGGGTAAGAGAAGATCTTCTCTCAGATAGATGCCCCTGCCTGAGCGTATCGTGATACCAAAGACCCTGAGCTGTTCACCCAGTACGAGTGCCACAATTCCAGGCTGAGGTTCGTCGTACGTGAAGATCAGTCCAGTGTATCGGGCTTGAGCAACAGAGAGATCGGCCTTGAAATCGGTGTAGACCTTCTGCGTAGTAATGGGTCCTTTGCTGGTTTGCAAAACACATGAGCCCTCATACATGGCTGTTCTACGGCCGATGCCATGAGCTTGGACATGATCAATGTCCTTGGTCTTAACCAATGTGGCCGGAACTTCTTGTAGCGACGGTTGCAAGGGAGGCAGAGCGGCGCTTGCCATGATGAGTGGTGTTGGAAATAGAGTCGTTGTTTGCCGTTCAACATCACTAGAGGCATACATGACAATATTGCCTTGCCTGCATGTGCCAAGATACTCAACGCGTTGTTCATTCAAAGTGCGAGATATGGTGCCGCCGAAAAGAGTAGATTCAGCAATAGTGATGACCAATGGCGCAGCTGAACGGTTTTCTAAATTGATATATCGTGTCGTTCCTGGTGTGAGTAAGCCGTACGCTGCTGCTGGAAGCGGTCTGGTTGCTGGTGTCACTGGTCCCACGTTCAAGATTTGAAGATTACCAGAGGGCTTTTGACAGCCACATAACACCGCGAGCAAGCTAAAACTAACCAGTGCAGACACAAGTCTTTTGTTTTTCATGATGGTCACTATCGCCGTAGTCTCTTGGTGTTCCAGATCTTATCCAGCTCAGCCGATGTTATTGGAACAGTTCTAACACCATCGGCAGTTTGCTGGTCAATTAATACACCATCTAAATAACGGGCGGTGGTCGGTGGTGCCGTTGGGTTCAATCGTGTTGTGAGAATCCACCCTCCAGAACCGTCGGTCGCAGGTGCCCAATGATCAAGCCGGCGGCTAAGCGTTGGCGATTCACTGGTGTAGTCGTAAAAGTAAAAGCAGTATTCTCCTACGGCATCAGCTGTCGTTGGCAGTAATCTTCCCAATAACCACCCCAATGGTTGTGAGAGATAGACATTGGGTACTTTCCACTGTGAGGGAGTGCGTGTATTCGATTCGCGGCCAGCTCGTATAACGATGAGCTCTGGGCGCGGATTACCAGTGCTTTCTGGCAACCGTAGGCCTGACTCCGCTTCAGAAAGCTCTGCTTCACCCTGGCGCTGCGTGCCACGGACCGACCAGATTTCTTCCTCTTGGTTCCAGGCCATCCAATAGAGTCCGATTGAATCTCGGTACACACTGCGTTCAGCGTCAACAACAACACGCGCTTGCACGGTTATGAGAAGTCCGTCCTCTTGATGGTCTTGTTTGTCACCCGATTGAACGGCTTCTTTGTTACCCATTTCAACATTAAGGAGGGCATAGCCAACCTCTTGGTCGGTGCCATTGGCGGCCGAGGCGGGCCGGTAAATACGGACCCATTGTCGAAGTCCGATTAACTTCTTGAGACGGTCGGGTGTCAGTGAATCTAGGAATGTCTGCCCACGACTCATACAGGCTCTCAGGCTAAGGGACGTCTCGGCTTTGCTGGTGCGCCGGATCGTTTTCAGACTCTCCTCTAGGACCGGCCGGTAGGGTTGGTAAGTTTCCGGTGATAAAAGCAGGGTGAAGAGAAGAAAATGATTTTCACGAACTGAAATGGCTGTATAGCCCCAAATGACCCGAACCCCATCAGGCAACTGTTGTTCGAAGTAATCCAGGGTGAAAGGCTCATTGCCCTCGATTTCTAGATGGGTTGTGGCTAGAGGGCTCAGAACGGCACCCGACTGACGTTGGGCGGCAACAAGCTCTCCAATGAGCTCAGTGGGTGATGTTTGATCTGCACCGCCTTGGACGACCTGTGCCCGGAGGGACCATGGTCGAATCACAGCTTGCGGATTTTGCGCTGTTGGGGCTGGAACAACGCTCGGCAAGAACTGGTAGGTCAGGCCAGCTGAGCTTTGCTGCCTTTGAACCTCGCTGCCATTCGGCAAATGGATAGAAAAACCCAGAATGGGCACACTGGTAGCGATACGCTCAAGTTCTTTTCCAGAAGGGATTTGTGGTGCATCAGGAGCTGTTTGGAATCCCACCAGAGAGCTGGTTACAAGCCCTATCAGCAGCGTTACGGTTTGTATGAAGGCTCTTGATGCTCTGATGGGGGGTGTATTGGCCATGGGGGGACTGTAACCTCCAAGAGCCTTCATTGCCCCCCTGACGGAGCTGGTCTTGGTGGCCAAGGCCTCAAACGGCTGTTGACAATTGTCTCGATGTCATCTCAACAGAGTTGACAGGGGCGGCAGGAGGCCTATCATCGCCGATCCTGATCCCCTCAGGGGGGATTGGGCAATTTGACCGGCGGCATCTTGTCAGGCATGGACTCTCTTCATTGAAGTTCAAAAGACTGTCCTGATGTTTGTGGACCGAAGTTGTGTTGGGTGTTGTTACAAACACAGACGCGTATTCGGGATTCACATCGTACGTGTTTAGTGGGGGGCAAGTAGATCGACGGGTTGGCCGTCGGTTGTTAGAAGTTTGCCACTGTGTTTCGGTGGTGTTGGTTTTGTAAAGTTAGAGAGCATCGATGACGGCGACGAAGATTCGAATCAGGATGGAAGCATATGACCATCAGGCATTAGATGCTTCTGCGCGCGAGATCGTCGACCATGCCAAACGAACTGGCGCTCGTGTTGCGGGTCCCGTTCCACTTCCAACACGTCGTGAGGTCTATACCGTCAATCGCAGTACGTTTATTGATAAGAAGTCGCGCGAGCAGTTCGAAATTAGAACACACAAAAGAATCATTGACATTA
>CALCOW010000470.1 GCA_937899935.1 uncultured Phycisphaerae bacterium | reverse complement strand
GCCACACAAGCAACGAAAGCGACTATTGAATTGACCTATTTGGTCAACAACGCCTCATGGACTCCAACCTACTCGGTTCGGGCTAACTTCGATGACTCCATGATCGGTTTCGAATACGACGCGATCGTCTCACAGAAGACCGGGGAAGACTGGACCGATGTCAACATGGTCCTTTCGACTGCACAACCCAGCCGGGCATCAGAACCCCCCACGATTAACCCCTACTTTGTTGACATTTATGCCGTGCCGCCACCAGCGGCAAGCAGGCCAGATCGACGCGCTGCGCCCAGCGCAGACTCCGCATCTCTAGAAATGTACGTTGCCGAGCCAGCTGCGGCGGGAAGAGGAAGACTGGAAAGCCTAGCCGCTGGAGCAAACGTTGCTGGCTCTGGGTCTGCAGTCACCTTCAAACTGCCCCGCAAGCTTACTATTGCTTCTGGCGACAACCAGCAACAACGTACGCGCATCGCAACCTTCGACAATCAAGTGGCCTATATCAACATTGCTATCCCGGTGCTCACTGAAGATGTCTATATCAAAGGCGAAATCAAAAACACCAGCGACTATCAGTTTCTGCCCGGCCTCGCTTCAATATTTGTTGGCAATGACTATGTCGGGCAATCATTTATTGACGCCGTTGCACCAGCCTCTTCTTACGAACTGTACTTTGGCATTGATCCAGCAATTAGTTCTAAACGAACGCTGTTGGAAAAACGCACTGATAACACGGGACTCTTCGGTGGAGGTCGAGAGACCACGTATAAAGTTCGAATCGAAATTGACAATGGAACCGATCGAGCTATTGACTTAGAACTCTGGGACCGTTGGCCTGTTTCTCGGTCAGGCGATATCACCATTAGTATGTCTGAGATCAATCCTGCCCTATCAAAGAACAAGACCTATGTTGAAACACAAGAAAACCTAGGCTTACTTCGCTGGGATTTGGTACTACCTGCAAACACCACCGGAACAAACGCCAAACTCGTAACCTACACCTATGCCATCAACCGCGGCAAAGACATCCAGACAACGCCGCTTCCCTGACGCTTTACGATGAATCTATCTACACTCATAATGACCACACTGGTTCTGTGCCAGGCGTCGGCACCACCAGATCAAAGTGACGAGCAATCACCGTCGAATCTCACACCGAGTGAGCCGGTGGAACACACCGCCAGTGACACTGGCACAGCGCGTGTCATTTTGGAACTCGGTGGCGAGGATACCGCACACGGGGTCTTACTTTCGTCCTCAGGTGAAGAGCTCAAACTACAAACACCAAACAATCAGATAAGGGTGTTTCGTCCCGAACAAGTGCTCGAGATTGTCAGGCTGGTTGACCCCGTCGAAGGACAACAAGGTCGCGTTTATCTGCGCAATGGCCAATCTCATCGTGGCACCATTGTGAAAGACGGCTTTCATCAAGTCATTATCAACGTCGAAGGCATCGATATTTCATGGAATCGTCAGCAAGTCCAATTCGTTGAACTAGAACCCACCTTTGAAGAGCAATATGATCAATACAAAAAGAGGCTCGATGAAAGCTCATGGCCACGTCACCTCTTGTTTGTTCGCTGGCTCTTAAAGGAAGACAAGCCCAAGCTAGCCTTAATAGAGCTACAGCACATCGAACGTTTTCACGACACACCTGAAGTTCGCAATCTCATTCTTATTGCCAAAGCAAGAATCGAGCTTAACGACCACTCTGAAACTCAGGTGGTTGAAGTCCAGAATCCAAGGACACCAGCTGATACTTCTCTCGAAAAAGTGAAAGTACCGCGATTGACAGAACGAGAAATCAATCGCATTCGAATCTATGAAATCGACTTTTCCAATCCACCCAAAGTTAATGTGGATCCAGTCATCATTCATGCTCTGATCGACGGCTACGGTGATCATCCACTTATGCCAGCCGGTAGCAATGCCCAACAACAACTCTTTGAGGCCAAGCCAATTGAAATTGTTCGTTTCATGCGTCGTCTCGAAGCAGCAGATCTCATTGACGGCATTAAGGTGACCGAGGACCCCGAAACCATGCGTCTTTTCCGGGAACGGATCCACGATAGTTTTCTCACACGATCTTGCGGCACTGCGAACTGTCACGGTGGCCCCGGTGTTGGCGATTTTCGACTGGCCATTCCGTCTAAACCAGACGATGTCACCGCCCAATACACGAATTACATCATTCTCCGACAGACCGCTCGCAATACAAACTGGCCCATGTTGAACTTTGAAAATCCTGAAAAGTCTTTGTTGCTTCAATATGCGCTTCCTCAGAACCAGTCACAGAAGCAACATCCAAACGTTCGCGGCTGGAAACCAAGCCTGAATACCAGTAACCGGCAGACCTACCTACCAGCACGAAACTGGATCAAAGGCATGAGCCGTCGTCCCTGGCACACTTATCCAATTAACTACCCCCCTGCGGCATCGGAAAGCCCGGTACCCGAGCCCAATCCTCCGGCTTCGGTCGGTCAAACCGCCCCATAATCCCAGTTTGTTGGCTGGCGTTGCTACACTAATCCGATCCTGTCAGCAGTCTCAGCACTGCTCAATGGACCCCGAGCACGCCGCAAACAATTTGAACATCCATTCTGGACCCCATTCGATGAAAAATGTTGCCTCTCTGCCTAAGCATGCACCCACAAAACCTTGCAGCTACCTGCTTTCAGTAGCAACGCTGGCAGCTCTTTCGGTCATGGTGACCCTACCATTAACAGGATGCGAAGATTCCGATGCGCGACAGAGGGCTGATGCCCACAAAACGCTCAACGAAGCTTCCAATGAGCTGAAAGCACTGCGCCATCGTGTACAACGTGGTACTGCAGAACTCGATGCTCAAGCTGAACGTCAACTGGTGGCCATCCGAAACAAGATTCGCCCAATTAGCAACATGGGTACCAAGGGTCAAAAGTCGGCCGCTCTAGAATTGGAATCGCAAGTCATACGTGATCTTGCTGAGATTGCGTGTTCAGAAGTAAGCCGATTGGAATCTCAACAACGAAATGATCTGGTCTCGGC
>CALCOW010000469.1 GCA_937899935.1 uncultured Phycisphaerae bacterium | reverse complement strand
GGTCACCTGGGGCCCTTAAGTCGAATTATGTAAGATTGTTGCAGCTATTTTTGGTGCTCAATTTTTGGCCCCTAGGACCAATAATCCCGCATCTGAAAGCCACTGAGGAGGGGCCAGACCTGCTTGGCTAGCCACCAAATCAAGGGCCCCCATGGTCCAAAGCCTGAAACAGGGCTCACCGACCAAAATACCCTCGTGATCGACCTCAATTTGATCCCCGCTGCGCACGGCGAATACCAAATCACCATGGGCCCAGGCCATCTGCAGTTGACCATCCTCACTGAGACCGTCTTGCCAGCGACCTTCCGTCAGCTCTCCGAGCAAATCCTGGGGTATGTCATCGATAATGATCGCCCCACCAGGTGCCAGTTGCTGGCCCCATTGAGACAGAAGTTTGACCGCTTCAAGTGGATCGACCAAAAGCATGAAGGTATTACCAAGACACACAAAAGCATCAACTCGACCTGTCACTTCAGCAACTGGATTGCGAAAGTCATCACAAACAATCTCGGCGGCAACCTTTTGGGCCTGCAAAGCGTCACAACATAAATCAATAGACTTTTGATCAGAATCAACCCCTACGACCTCATGTCCTGCGACCGCAAGGGGCACCACAATTCGACCGGAACCGCAACCGAGATCGACAACACGTTTCGATGGCTCACCAAGCCAATTCAGTAAACCCGCAATCTGAGCATCTGATCGTTCTTGACCGAAAACATCATCACCTAAAAACCAGTGTTGATGTGTCTCGCTCACTTGATTTCCTCTAAAGCCACACGTAATTGTTGAACTTGCGCGTCTGCTTCTTCTCGATCTGATTTAGAGACCGTTCTATTTCCAAAACGAATTTCGTAGTATCGTTCTGATATTGCTTTGACAATTGTTGCTACCGAATGATTTTGAGAGGCTATCTCATTAGCAAACAACAAAGGTGATTGCCATTGAGGCTTCTTCATCCCATACTTTGACAACAAAGTGAGCATATCCACATAAAAATAAGCATCTTTGCGAAGCTCGCGTCTTTCACGATAGCCGATGCCCTGCAACTTCATGACGTTGTGAGCACGCTTGGCACGATGGCTGAGTTGAATAATCGCAATGAATGCCACGAGAATACCAACCGCAACAATACCAAGCCAGATATAACCACCAACACTGAAATAGAAGGCTCGGTTGAGGTTCTTTGCCCATTGAGCAACGCGCTCCCAGATACCTGCCAGCGCCCCCCAAAGATCGAAGCTGAACCTATTGGCCAATTGTTGTTGTGAAGCTGAATCAAATTCTAAGATCGTTGAGTTCCATGTATCTTCGAGATCGTCGTATATCCATCGCAACTTTTGGGCCACCGATAAATCACGAATGTAAAACTCGTCCAAGCCGCTCGGCGGTGTGGCATCCATTGATGTCCAGGCCATTGGCCCAGTGCGCACCTCCGTCCATGCATGGGCATTCTGCGCAAGAACCACATATTCTTCCGCCGCCTCATCGTAGAGGACACTCAGAAAACCCGTCACCATGCGAGCTTCGACTCCAACCGATTGACAGAGTACCGTCAGTGCTGTCGCAAAGTACTGGCAATGCCCTTTTTTCCCTTCGAGCAAAAACCAACTGATTGGATCTCCGAAGCGAAGTAACTCTTCTTCTGAGAATTGATCACTGAGATCTAATTCATAGGAATATCGTGCTGATCTCAACTCTCTCAAAAACACATCAGCGACTTGTTGCGACCACTTCCATCGCTCCTCAATCACACTTGGTGGTTGCAGCGGTATGCCAGCATCCAATAACAAGCGGTTTGCCATGGCCGTAATACGATTGTCGTGTGTCACCCGTTCCATGGGTGGCGGCGGCACTATTGAGTCAGTCAACTCCAATAGCAATTCATCAGAAGGCTGAATTTTTGAACGTACTTCGTAGGTGATGAGTCGCTGTGCTGAAGGTGCCAGCTCTAACGTTTGCGCAGCCGGTTGATAACGCACTGAAATTGGATCTTTAGAGAGTAGCGCCAACGGAGCATAAAGACATGGCAGAGGTTGCATCCGTAAATTCAGCTCAAATGTCTGCTTCACATAACGGTCTGGCATGGTCTCGGGAACAAGATTTTTGTATTGACTGCCATCAACTTTCAGTATCTTGGAGTCAATAAGCTGCCTCGAAAACCAAAGCCCGCCATCATAAACTTCGAACGCTGAAGCCCGAAACTGCACCGGCATCTGCAAGCGAACTGGCCGACCAGATTCATCTTCAATCTTTACACGAAACACCTGACTGGCCGACGAAGTAACACTCATATTGCCGTAGAGATTGATTGTTTCATCAAACGCCATCGATCGACGCGAGGAACTTATGATGCCTCCGAGGATCCCCTGATAATTATTTCTCGGATAAAAGATAAACACAAAGGCGCTAATCACCAATCCAAGCACACCGATCAAGAGACTTAAGAGTATGAATTGGCGAAGTAATCCACGCGAGTAAACAGGCTTAAGTGGTGGCACAATCACGCCGGCAACGTTGGGGCGATCTCGACGACGTCTTGCCACATCGCGTGCATCAAAGACGTGAGCACCCTTGACGGCTT
>CALCOW010000468.1 GCA_937899935.1 uncultured Phycisphaerae bacterium | reverse complement strand
CGTCCATCCCCAACATCACGCCGGTTGAGAATACCGGATCAACAAATGCCGCTGCGTCACCTATAAGAAAATATCCCGGCCCTGCCACTGGTCGACACTGGTAGGAAAAATCTGCGACCACCTCATTGTGATCTGGTCCTCTGGCGCCAGTCATACGGTCAACCATCAAGGGGCAGCGCTCAAGTGCCCACTGCAATCTTTGATCTGCCGGTACCGCAATAGTACGTGCAATGGTTTCATTAAAAACCACTCCAACGCTGGTTGTTTCTTCATCAATAGGAATAATCCAGAACCAACCCTCATCACACATGATGACCGACGGATCACCAATACGATCTCCACTTAACCGCTTCACGCCTTGAAAGTGACTGAAGTAAGAAACCGATCGGAGCGTTGGATGCATTTCACGGATTCCCAGGTGCCGACCAACGACCGTCGCCTGGCCACTCGCGTCGATCAGAAAATCACCCGACACCTGATCACCATCAGAACTTACGACCATTACATCTTTATCTTCAAGTCGTTTAATCTGCTTAACGAGAAACCCTTGCTTGAACTCAACACCTGCGTCAATCGCTGCTTTTAAGAGCATGTGATCGAGCGAACCCCGCTCAGCGTTAAAAGCGCGTGGCACATCATCGCGCAGTGAATTAGCAAAAGCGATATCTAGTTGTTCGCCAGGTTCACTTCCAAAACCAATTTCAACTCCACGTTTAGGCACATGGACAACCCGGTCAACCAGATCGGCGACGCCAAGATCTTTGAGCATCTCAACGACTTTTGGTACGAGTGATTCACCAATACGAAAGCGTGGAAACGAACTGCGATCAACGATAACCACATCAAGCCCTGCTTGTGCCATCGCAAGGGCTGCCGTCGCACCCGCTGGGCCGCCGCCAATAATGATTGCGTCGTACCTTCGTTCAGACATCAGCGGCTCCTTCGATTGCCGGTCGAAGTTTTACGCTGTTGGTTGCTGCAAAAAGAGCTCATAAGGGACACATGATAGGCACTTTTGCCATCACTTCCTGGAAGAAAGTAGAGCTGCTTACTCAAATCTCAGGAAGTCGCCTAGCTGATGCGCCGCCACACCAGCCCTTGCTCCACGAATAGTGATCTCTAGTGGGCCCTGCCCTCTGCTGGAAAGTTGCCGGCCAAGTCGGGTCTGGCGGCCATGAGGCTGTGTGATTATCAGCGAGCACAATCCAAGCGAAAATTCTACCGAACGAGCATCTTGAAAAACTTCCACATCTCGCCCTCGCTGATCAAGCAAGGTCTCATATTCTCGGCGGGTTTTATTGAGGTTAGACACAAGAACAATAAGACGAGAGATCGATTGAGCACCATTCGAATGTTCAGACGAAGTGACTTGGGGCACTCGTAGTTCGCGATCGGTATCATCAATACATAAGAACGGCAATGCACTTGATTTTGGCATTCCACATTGCCATTGAATAACTTGGCCATTTTTTTGTTTGCGAGTTCCTTTGGCTGGGCCTTGGTAGTTAACACCATTCGAATGCAATCGTGCCAACAAGGTCGTAATCGGCTGGCCACCAACAGCATAGTCAATAAGTCCGGGTTCCTTCAGACCAAGCCTAATAAAGTGTTGTTCGAATGGATTCCAATCTTTGAGCGTCCGATTTAGTAATCCCAAACGATGCATGAGACCAAGCCGCTTGCGTCGAGACCATTTAAGAATTTGAATGAGCTCGATATAGGTGCCGTCTTGCAACACAACCAATGCGTTACGAGAACCGATCCGATGCTGTCCACCGGGCCGAACCTTGAATCCAGCTGCAGTCCACTTTGCGACTGCTTTGTTCAAGTCGTGGACAAGAACCACTAAGTGATCCAGGGTGATTGATCCAGGTTCCGTCGACATGCCGCTATCCCCATTTGGCCTTCACTTGATATCGGTCAAGATCATCACAATCTAAAGCCACCAAGGAAAGCACAATCCTGAGAATCTCGCGTATCCCGTCTTATTGGACGGCTCAGAGAGGAATACTTCTACTTACCCAAGCACAAGGGCTCGATTCCGATAGACCAGAATGCGGTCATCGAGGTGGTATCGTAGGGCCTGTGCCAATGCTGCACGCTCCACATCGCGACCCTTCCGGGTGAGATCCTCGACCGAGTCACGATGAGAACACTGCACCACATCTTGCGCAATGATCGGCCCCCCATCCAATTCACTGGTCGCATAATGTGCGGTTGCTCCAATCAACTTCACACCTCGATCATGCGCTTGATGATAGGGGCGACCTCCACTAAAGGCGGGTAAGAATGAATGGTGAATGTTGATAACACGATGTTGATAACGATCAATCACTGCAGGTGAGAGTATCTGCATATACCGTGCAAGTACGACCACATCTACTTGATGTTGCTGCAAGAGTGCCAGCATTTTTTCTTCTTGGGAATTCTTATCATTGTCATCAATCGGCAAATGGAAGAAAGGAAAATTAAACTGTTCGGCGACGGGCCTAAGATCTGGGTGATTGCTTGCGATTAAAGCAATATCACCATTGAGCTCTCCAGCACGATGACGGAGCATCAGGTCAAACAAGCAGTGATCATATTTAGAAACAAGAATTGCCACACGCTTAAGATCACTGGACACGGAAAGTTTCCAGACCATCTCAAATGATTGGGCTAGTTCATCAATAGCCAACTCAAATTTCTTACGACGATCTTTGAGCCCAGGCATTTCAAAGAAAATGCGCTGAAAAAACTGACCAGAATCTGTATCACTGTGCTGATCGGCATCAAGAATATTCCCATCTTGCTTATTCAGAAACTCTGCAAGAGCAGCCACGATGCCACGTCTATCCGGACAGGAAACGAGAAGTGCCGCTGTGTTTTCTGATCTGATGGGTGTCATACTGGCCAAAAGTGTAGGTTAGCTTGCTCTTCTGGTGAAGGGGCGATTAAACGAAAACAATCGCTC
>CALCOW010000467.1 GCA_937899935.1 uncultured Phycisphaerae bacterium | reverse complement strand
AGGCTCGACAGCAACTATTCGATGACACGCCTCGTGATTCAGTCACTGAAGATCTTGAATCAGGCCAAGAAAGATCGAAAAAGACCATGGGCTCCTTCTGGCCGATTCCTGTCATCGGATTGGGCTGTGTGCTTATTGGATTGGGTTGTTATCTCACGTTCTTCAACGAGCCGCCCCGGCCAATTGAAGACATTCTCGCTGAGGCGAGCACACACTTGAGCCAAGGTCATCTAGATGAAACAACAGTGCTGCTTCGTGGATCGGTTGAGCCGAACTTATCGAATATAACGGTTATTGAACGGGCGAAATATTACGAGTTGGTTGGTGATTTATTGGTGGCTTGGCGCGTAAAAAATAACAACGTAGACGTGAGCTATGCCAAGAAAATATGTGATGTTTATGGTCGTGCGCGAGCAGCTGGAAGTCAATTAAACTATTTGCAAATTGAAGCCCTTGCTTTGGCTCAAATTGAGTGTGGCAATATTAGTCAAGCGCGTGACGAATTACTATTACTCAGTCCAAGAGCAACCAATCCAGAGTTTGGTAATCGGGTGCGCCCTGGTATGTATCGAGTGTTAAGGGCACTTGTGACAGCTGAAATTGAAGTCAATAAAGAAGATCCACAGCATACGATAAAGATCATTGATGCGTTTATTACTGATGCTTCGATGCCGAAAAATAACTCAACAATAGCTTGGCTGATATTGCGGCAAGCGGAGTTGCAACTTTCTCAAGGCCAGGCCCAAGAAGTTATTGATCATCTGCTTCTTCTAATGCGACGTCTGGAGCGAACGGCTTCAGGTGTAAACAAAGATACCCTTGCTGAGATATCACTCGTTTTGGGTACCGCTTACGAAGATACAGGCGATCCAATCAAAGCACGCCAACATCTACTTATAGCAATAAAGCACGCAGATTCAGGAACGCTACTTCGTGGACGTGCACTTGTCGATCTTGGTCAGATTGCTCTATCTGAAGGTAAGATCAATCAAGCTACCGAACTTTTTGATGAAGTGATTGCCGACTATCCTCATACGGGATCTCGAGCAGATGCATTGCTTGGTCGAGCGGCATGTTTGAGTATAGAAGGGCATCATGCCACGAGTCTTCAGGACTATCAGGAAGCATGTGGTGCCATTGAAGATTTGGATTCCTGGGATGAAGAGAGGCTTCACCGGATCGCGGTGGCACTCGCTGATCGGCATGATGCTGCGGTCGTACAGCGTGATTTGCCCCTTGCTCTTGATTACATTGATTTGGCAGGCCAGTTCTTTTCAAATACTGAGCCACCAATCTCGGTGTTGGAGCGTCTTGCTTCCACAAGTAGGCAGTTAGCGGACGATATGACATCGCAGATGAGCAATTCAGATGATTTCGCTGACGCTCATCTGCTCTACAAGCAGGCAGGAGACACGCATCTTGACGTGGCCAAAGCACTCCAGTCCCTTGCCGATCAAGATGATCGTTTTTCCGCCCATCTGCGACTGGCAAGTGAGTCTTATGATCATGGTGCTTGGCGCTCCGAGAGCATTGATGTCTGCCAGACGTATTTGGCGAGCTTTCCTTCAACGGATCCATGGGCCCCTGAGTTGCGTCGAAGGCTTGCAACTAACTATGAAGCACAATTAGATTACGAGCAGGCAGCGGCAACATATCAAGAGGTCGTTGATTTGTATCCGACAAGTCCCTCGGCGACGGGGAGTTATGTTCCCCTTGCTCGCTGCTTACGAAATTTGGGGCGCTCATCAGAAGCAAAACAGCATCTATTGGCAGTGATATCCGGTGATCGCGGATTAGCGCCAGCGGCTATTGACTTTCGAGATGCCATGATCATGTTGGGCGAGCTTGAGTATGAAGAAGGGCGTTGGGCTCGCAGTATTGAATTTCTTACTCAAACAGTAGTTCGGTATCCGTTAGATCCAAGTCGAAGCGAAGTACTATTCCGTATTGGAGACTGTTATAGACAGCTTGCCGCGGCGCAAGATAAGTTGTTAGATGATCCAGCGCCAATGACTGTCGAAAAGAAAGACTCATTGCAAGCTATGCGAGAGCAATATCTTCGTAGCTCAATGGCTACTTTTGGCCAGATCATGTCTACGTCCAGAAAAAATGAGACA
The DNA here is from genome assembly GCA_937899935.1 of uncultured Phycisphaerae bacterium. Classification (GTDB taxonomy): domain Bacteria; phylum Planctomycetota; class Phycisphaerae; order Phycisphaerales; family SM1A02; genus JAQWNP01. The sequence continues at coordinate 7,142 of CALCOW010000467.1, read as the reverse complement.
TCCGAGCAACTTTGGTCAAACAATGATCGTCTGGCGAGGTTGTACTTTGCCGACTGTGCGTTTGAACTTGGAAGCTATAAGCAAGCTATCACTGAATATGAATCAGTTTCACGTCGGTATCCAAAACATCATTCTTCGGTTTACGCACTTGTACAAATTGTGAATGCATACACCAATCTAGAGCTTCCGGATGAGGCTCAGGCGGCACATCGTCGGGCGCTTGTTCGCTTAGGGCAAATTCCAGCGACTGCGTTTGCTGAGCCTGATGCTTTGATGGATCGAAGAGCTTGGGAACGATGGATAGAAAGTAGTCCTGTTTCAACAACGGCGCAAGTGGGGTTGAATCCTTGATGGAAGAGATGGTTTTGACGATGCAAGAACACAACAGTAGCAAAGAACATCGTAAAAGAACTGATGGCACATGGCCATCAGAATTGATTGAGCTATTGCGTCAGCAGCGAACGCTGGTAAACGAGCTCGTTGCTCGAGCAACCCAGCAAGAGTCAATGATTAAAGATGGTCGTACAGATGCACTTGTTGGCTTGTTGTCGCAGCGTCAAGAGATTATTGATTCATTTAGCACGACACAAGAAGACTTCACTTCCTTGCTTACCAATTTAGATGATCGTCTTGATGGGGCAACATCAGATGAACGAGTTCAAATAAAGAGTTTAGTCGAAGAGATAGGGGATTCTCTTGGTGTTGTAATGCGCAGAGATGAGGAAGACCGAGAGCGACTTGAAACCAGTTGTCACCGCGTCAAGCAAGAAATGAAAGATCTAGCTGGATCACGTAAGGCCCACGAGGCTTATAGCAATGCGGGTGATGAAGAAGATAAACAAAAATTTGCAGATCAATGTGGATGAGGGACTAATGGCAACAGCCGAAACACAGCCGGAAAGAGCAACTACAGTTGAGGAACTGCGTGAATTGATGCGCTCAGTGACATTGGCTACTGAGCGACTTGAGTCGACGCACGGAACGTTGCAAACGGAAGTGGCACATCTCAAAAGTGAACTTGCTGAAGCAAATGAACAGCTTCGTCGCTCCCGTGATCTTGCAGCGCTAGGCGAAATGGCAGCCGGTATAGCTCATGAAATCAGAAATCCACTTGGGTCAATTCGACTTTATGTTCAGTTGCTCGCGAATGATGAGGCTGCGACAGGTGAGCAAAATAAAATATGCAAGAAGATTGATCGAGCTGTTACTGGTTTAGATGCTATTGTGCGAGACATTTTATTGTTCGCTAGAGAGTCATCTCTTCGTGTTGATCAAACGCAAAGTGATGAGCTTATCGCACGTGTTTTGGCAAATTGCGAAGGGCTCTTAAGTCATCATGAAGTGATTGTTCTGCAGTCGATTGATGATCACTTGATAATGGCAGATTCTGGGTTGTTAGTCCAAGCCATCTCTAATGTGCTTCGTAATGCTGTCGAGGCGAGTGCAGCAGCTCATCTAGAGGAGCCGGTCGTTCACTTGGAAGTATTTTGTGCGCCAATGCGCGTTGCGAATGGCCAGCGAATGGATCGTGTTGTTATTGCGGTTGAAGATCATGGGGGAGGTATACCAGCAAAAGCACTTGGGCGCATCTTTAATCCATTTTTTACAACTAGAGCAACAGGAACTGGTTTGGGACTTGCGATTGTGCATCGCATCGTTGATGCACATGGTGGTCATGTTCAGGTACGTAGTAAGGAGGGAAAGGGGACCCGAATTGAACTCTGTCTTCCGCCAGAAGGAGTTGCAACTGGAAGTTCTCTCTCCTCTGATCAAGTGATCGGGCGGCATGACACGGCATTAGCTCTTCACGACACGGAGAAAAATCTGTGAGTACTATTCTCGTTGTTGATGACAAGGAAATGATGCGTGATAGTGTGGCCAGCACCCTTTCTCAAAAAGGCCACACGGTGGTGACAGCTGTCAATGGGGCAGCTGCTCTACAGCGTGTTTCACAAAGAACATTTGACGCGATTGTGACTGATCTGCAAATGCCAGAGATGGATGGCCTGGGTTTGCTAGACGGTATTGTGCCAATTGACGATCAGGTTCCTGTCGTGGTGATGACCGCCTATGGCACTATCGAAACTGCGGTCGAGGCGATGAAACGCGGGGCATACGATTATCTGACGAAGCCATTTAGTGGCGATATATTGCTACAAACCGTTGAACGAGCCATCGAGCATAGTCGTTTGTTAAAGGAAAATCAGATACTGCGTGCATCTATGTCGCAGGCATCCAATCCAGCGCTCTTGCCTGCTCATGCCTTGGTAGGTGATGGCACCATTATGCAGTCAATAAGGCAAGAGATTGCCAAGATAGCATCGAGTCATGCAACGGTTCTGTTGTGTGGTGAATCTGGTTCAGGTAAAGAGGTTGCGGCTCGTTCGATCCATGAACAGAGCCCACGTATGAAGGGTCCCTTTCTCGCTCTGAACTGTGCGGCACTTTCATCGACGCTATTAGAGTCTGAACTCTTTGGACATGAGCGAGGAGCATTCACTGGCGCTGAAAAGCTTCGTAAGGGTCGATTCGAACTCGCCGATGGTGGCACGTTACTTCTCGATGAAATTAGTGAAATTGCCCCCGAGCTACAGGCAAAACTGTTGCGTGTTTTGCAAGAGCAGGCATTTGAGCGAGTGGGATCAAGTACCAGTCGTTCAGTAGATGTAAGAGTTATTGCAACATCAAACCGCGATTTAGAATTAGAAGTCCAGAAAGGTAGTTTTCGAGAAGACCTTTACTACCGACTGAACGTTCTGCCTATGCGCATGCCACCACTGCGAGAGCACACGGAAGATATCTCATCACTTGCAGTTCATTTTCTACAGCAAGTTGCGCAGCGTGAAGGCAGTCAGGTTAAACAATTTGAGTCCGAGGCTCTTCAGCGATTAGTTCAGTACGCTTGGCCGGGCAACGTACGAGAACTTCAGAATGTTTGCGAGCGAGCAGCGGTCCTTGCAAGTGGAGATGTCATCACAGACGCGCTCATATCTCCGTGGCTTCGATCAAGTGGCGATCATCGTATCGGTGTATCAATTGAGACAAAGCCAACAGCAGTTGGCGTTCACAATATTCCAGTCATAGATGGCTCGTATTGGACCGTGAACGAGCATCTTGTTTGTGCGGGCGACATCACACTCGAACAGATCGAACGCGATGCCATTGTGGCTACGCTGCGAAAGCACGATGGGCATCGACAACGCACGGCCTCGGCCCTGGGTATCGGCGTGCGTACTCTGGGTCTCAAGCTGAAGAAGTGGAAGGAGATGCAGGTCGTTGAGCAAAATCTCTAGCTAGGCGCATGGGCTGCGCCTAGCGCAACCGTTGCGCCTCTCATGGCATCATGACGGGTTTCAGTCCTCGTTCGATGGCTCGGAGCGCCATTTGCTCACATTAGATTGCAGTGGTTGAGAAATAAAATGATTAATGGTGTGACAAACTCGATGGGATTGGATGTCTTGGAAAGAACAGTCCAGTTCACTGCCGCTCGCCATGAGTTGATTGCTAGCAACATCGCAAATTTGTCGACGCCCGGATACCAAGCGAAGGATCTCTCGGTAGAAGCATTTCAAGGTCAATTAGCTGATGCAATTGATCAGAGACGGGATGGAACAGCCAATGCTGATGTTTTACTGCGTCCAGCCGATTCTCGTCAGGTTGAGTTCGTTGAAGGTGGTTTGAAGGTTCATCCTGAAGTGACCTCACAGAATATTCTCTTTCACGATAAAAATGACCGAAGTCTCGAACGCACTATGCAGGATTTAGTCAAGAATTTTATGACCTTTCGAGCATCAGCACAGCTACTTCGAAATCGATTTGACATACTCCATACAGCTATTTCTGAACGGGTCTGATTGGATGAAGATCTAAGTATAAAAGAGCACGGAAGCAATCATGTTTGAAGCACTCGACATTTCAACAACAGGGCTTGTTGCCCAGCACACACGATTGAATGTTATCTCAGATAACATTGCCAATGCAGAGACAATATTGAATGCCAAAGGTGAATATGAGCCTTATCGACGGCGGGCAGCCATCTTGGCCGCCGGTGATGCGATGACCGGTGATCCTGCAGGGGTCAGTGTGGTTGAGATTGAATTAGATCAGAGCGATTTGAAGATGCGATATGAGCCTGGATCACCCTGGGCTGATGAGGCGGGTTACGTCGGATATCCGAATGTCTCGGTCGTTGTGGAACAGATGAATGCACTGGAGGCAGCTCGATCGTACGAGGCCAATATCTCAGCGATTGAAGCCTCTAAAGCCATGATTAATGCCGCGCTACAGATCATTGGGTGATCCTGCCGATGGGAAGAGGTCTGGGCCCTTAAAAGCCTTTTACGAGAATCAACAATGAGTGATCCACTAGGACTAATCGGAAACACAGTAACAACGGCCAAAGGACCGCTGCCAGGGCAGAGCCCAGTTGGGCCAGCTCGTACGGACAGCAATGGTCCTGGGTTCAAGCAGGTCTTGCAGGGGCAGCTCGATCAGGTCAACCAGTTACAAGCAGATGCGACAGCAGCAATGGAAGATCTTGCAGCTGGGCGACGCGATGATATCGAGCAAGTGATGATTGCAACACAGAAGGCTGATACCGCCTTCAAAATGCTTCTTCAGGTACGTAATAAGGTACTAGAAGCATACGACGAGATTAAGCAGACGCGCGTTTAGAGTGTGTCTTTTTCAGTGCCATGGAGGGCACTGAGTGACAGGAGGCCTTCCTCGAAGGAGCAAGGCTTAGATCAAAGCCGATCACGGCATGGAGGCCGAATCGATGCAGGCTCAATTGAAGTCGGCGCGGAATTACTTAGATCGTATGCGCGATCTTTCTACAAGTGCTCGACTGCTCATTGCGTCGCTGGGGGTGATACTCATTATGGCACTGTTCTTGGTCGGACTTTACGCGAGTGAGCCCGACATGGTGCCACTGCCCTTGCGTCTTACGCCCGAAGTCAAGGCGAATGCCATTAGCTATCTTGACAGTTCGGGAATTCGATACAAAGAGTCACGAGGCGATATCTTGGTTCCTGCAGATGATCGCTCACTCGTACTCACTCGTATGAATGAATCACAAGTTATTCAAGCTGATCAAATTGATTTCGAATCACTGGCTGAGGATGAGAGCATCTTCATGACACGTGGTCAGTTCAAGACACGCGAACGTATCGCCAAACAAAATGTACTGGCTCGCATGATTGCACAGATGAACGGCATTCAATCTGCAACAGTTGTTATTGCAGAAGATCAGGACGCAATAGGTTTTGGAACATCCCATCGACCTCGATCAGCATCTGTCACAGTGGTGAGTACTGGTTCAGAAATATCTCAAGACGGTGTTGATGCTATTGCTCGTCTAGTGGCAGGGTCTCATGCAGGCCTAGACGTTGAACGAGTTCAAGTTATTGACGCAATGACCAGCCGTTCACGCTCGGCGCGTGGCTCTGAAATGACGAGTGTGACCCGTAATCTCGAAGTCAAGATTGAACGAGAAAAGCATACGCGCGAAGCGATCCTCAATATTCTTGGTTACATTCAGGGGGTACGTGTGAGCGTCAATGCGCAAGTTGACACACGTGAAGTCGTTGAGCATTCTCAGGCCTATGAAGATCCAAAGCGAAGCGCTGTTCGAGAATCCTCTCGCACGATTACTTCTGGCACAGGGAGTGTGCATTCTGAGGCGGGCATTCGCCCCAACTCCAGCCTCAGTATCAATGTTGGTAATGATAATTATCGATCTATGGAAGATGAAAGTAGTGAAACGAGTTCCGCAGTTGCATTCGGCAATAGAAATCGCCAGACCCATGATGCAGGAGGTTATGCGGTCAAGATAAATGCGAGTATTAGTGTCCCTCAGGCACATCTACTTGAGATATTTAACCAACGATATCCCGATGCGGATAATCCGCCAACTCCATTAGAGCTAGAGCCAATTCTTCAAGAGCAACAGGTTGCGATTAAAGCCGCCGTTTTACCGTTAGTTGACACGAGTGCTATGCAAGGTGGTATGCAGGGTACCGTTGAAGTGAGTTTCTTAAGTGACTATGGAAAGGTCGGCCCTGTTGCAACAACATTGCCATCAAGTGTGCAGGGGTCATGGTTGGCGAGTCCGATGGTCGATGCCAGCATTAAGTATGGTGGTCTTGGTGGTCTAGCACTTGTCAGCATGGCAATGATGCTCATGATGGTCCGTCGAGCAAGTCGTCAAGAAGACGAGTTGTCACAAGAAGAACTTCTGGGTATTCCTGTCACTTTAGGAAGTGGAGATGCCGAAGTTGCCGCAGAAGTTGATCCAATGACGCCAGCGCTCATTGGTGTAGAAGTTGAGGATGAGGCACTTCGCCGACAAGAGATGATCGATCAGATATCAGGTGTCGTGCGAACGAGTCCAACCGACGCAGCGGGACTCTTACGTCAGTGGGTTGTAAGTGATGGAGAAAATAACTGAAAAGTCATGCCACTTCCGAAGCAACAACTCCCAGAGCAGTGTGATGATCTCACTGGTGTGCAAAAGGCCGCCATTCTACTTTTGGCTTTAGATCATGAGTCATCCGCAGCGTTGTTGCGTGAGCTACCAGATCAGTTGGTTGCCCAAGTTACAGCGACCATCGCTTCCGTGCGAGACGTGCCGAGAGAACTCAGTGAATCTGTTGTGCAGGAATTCTACAGTGTGCAACTTGCTGGTTTTCAATCCCGTTCTGGCGGCATTGACTCAGTTAAGTCAATGTTATCTGATGCCCTTGGTGTAGAGTCAGCTGATCGCATTCTTCGTTCGATTGAAGATGAAGCAGAAAAGAGACCATTTTCTTTTTTGCATGGCGCAGAGCCAGCGACTATTCGAACATTTGTTCGGGATGAACATCCGCAGACTATATCTCTGATCATGAGTTATCTGAGCACCGATGATCGATCTGCTGTGCTCGCTGGATTGCCAGCGGAGATTCAGATTGAGGTCGTTCGACGTATTGCAGTTATGGAGCAAACAAGCCCTGAGGTTATCAAAGAAGTAGAGACGAGTCTGAGGTCACGATTTGCGGGGATTGATACGGCGACGATGGAGCGTCTGGGTGGAGTTGATGCAGCTGCAGAGATATTGAATCAGTGTGATAGATCAATGGAACGAACAATTCTTGAGGCGCTTG
>CALCOW010000466.1 GCA_937899935.1 uncultured Phycisphaerae bacterium | reverse complement strand
TTCTCGCAGTTCCGCATTGGCATCAAAAGCAACCGGCTTCCCAATCGCGAGGATTGCGGCAAAGTTAGCTATTGGATACACACTCGATGAGTTGCGCAACGATATCACGAGCACGACTTCGGCCTGTTTTGAGCCGTCTATTGACTATGTCGTGACCAAGATGCCGCGATGGACATTTGAGAAGTTTCCAGAAGCTGATGAAACGCTCACCACACAGATGAAATCTGTTGGTGAGGCCATGAGCATTGGTCGAACCTTCCAAGAGAGCTTTCAGAAGGCCATCCGATCAATGGAAGTCAAGCGTTTCGGATATGGACTTGATAAGAATGATAAGTGGCTACAAGCTCGACGTGCACTTACCTCCCAAGGCATCGATCCAGATGGCGATGTGCCCGACAAGGTCTTTGAAAGTCTCAGTACTGCAGATGGCGCCCCTCTCGAGTGGCCCATTCCTGAAGAGACACTCATTCGAAAATTGATGGTGCCAAGTCAAGGTCGAATGTATTACATTCGTTATGCCTTCAAGATGGGCATGTCTACTGAGCGCGTCAATGAGTTGACCCGGATCGACCCATGGTTCCTTGATCAGCTTGAGCAACTTATTGAGTTTGAAAAAACGCTCTGTCAATACACATCGCTTGAAGAGGTTCCACAAGACGTGCTCTTTGAGGCCAAGCAGCGCGGCTACAGTGATCCGCAGCTGGCTTTCCTCTACTTGGGAGACATTTCAACAGACAAGATTCTTCAGGTGCGGCAATACCGTAAATCACATGGTGTTGAGCCAGTGTTCAAAGTGGTTGATACGTGTGCGGCAGAATTTGAAGCAACTACACCATATTATTATTCCACCTACGAGACGCCCTATACCATCAATGGTGAAGAAGAAGTTGATGATGAAGTGCGCGTGACCGATCGGCGTAAACTGATTATTCTCGGAGGTGGCCCAAACCGCATTGGGCAAGGGATCGAGTTTGACTACTGTTGCTGTCAGGCCTCTTTTGCTTGCGCTGAGATGGACTTCGAGTCTGTCATGATTAACTCAAATCCCGAAACGGTCAGTACAGACTTTGATACATCAGATCTGCTGTTCTTTGAGCCACTGACTCTTGAGGACACTCTCAACGTGATCGAGCGTCTCAACGGTGGCGGTATTGACCAAGTGAATCGAGACGGTCACGTGATCGGCTGCGTCGTGCAGTTTGGGGGTCAGACACCACTAAATTTAGCCCACGGGCTGGTCGCAGCTGGCGTTCCTCTGATCGGTACAAGTCTGGATTCTATTGATGCGGCTGAAGACCGGGACCGATTCAAAGCGATTCTGGATGAACTGCAAATTCAACAGCCTGCCAATGGCATTGCTTACTCTCTTGATCAGGCAATAGTGATTGCAGAGTCGATTGGGTATCCAGTTCTCGTGCGTCCCAGTTATGTGCTTGGTGGACGTGGTATGGAAGTCTGTTACGACGAGTCTGCGATTAAGACTTATATGCGTACCGCTGTCGACGTCAGTGAACTGGCCAGTGCGCCAGTGCTCATCGATCGTTTTCTCTCTGAAGCGGTTGAGGTCGACGTGGATGTCGTTGCTGATTTTGAACCCTCTGGTGGTAAGGGACAATGTGTCCTTGAGCTTGATGGTGAGCAACCTCAAGCACTTGTGTGCGGAGTGATGGAACATATCGAAGAGGCCGGCGTTCATTCAGGCGACTCTTCTTGCACCATCCCACCATTCTCTCTGTCCCCCAAAATAGTTGACGAAGTCAAGAAACAAGCTCGCCGCCTAGCGGAGAGGCTGCGCGTTCGTGGACTTATGAATGTGCAAATGGCTGTTAAGAATGGGCAGATTTTTGTGTTGGAAGTCAATCCTCGGGCTTCGCGAACGGTTCCTTTCGTTGCCAAAGCGAAGGGTGTGCCTTGGGCAAGAATCGCCGCCAAGGTCATGATGGGTTCGTCACTTGAGGCACTCAATGCGACTGAAATCGGTGACAGCAACTTCTATTCGGTTAAGGAGCCAGCCTTCCCGTTTGATAGGTTCCCGGGCGTCGACGTCATTCTGGGCCCCGAGATGCGTTCAACTGGGGAAGTGATGGGCATGGATCTCGTACTTCCAGTTGCATTAGCAAAGGCCCATATGGCCACGGGCATTTATTTACCCTCTGAAGGCAACGTGTTTTTGTCTGTGCGGGATTCTGATAAACCACATGTCACTGATATTGCTCGTGAATTGGTCTCGATGGGTTTCTCTGTCTATACGACAGAAGGCACGCACGGCCAGCTTATGAAACAGAATGTTGAAACCAATGTTCTCCGTAAGATTTCTGAGGGCGCACGACCCAATATTCTTGACATGATCACCAACGGTGAAATTGCTCTTATCATCAACACACCAACACGTACTGGTGCGGATACTGATGAGGGTCGAATTCGAGCTACGGCCGTGCTTGCTGGTGTGCCTATGATTACCACCCAGACCGGGGCTCGGGCAGCAGTGCAGGCTATCGCGGCTCTCCAGGCGGGATCATGGTCGGTGGCCGCCTTGCAGGATTACTTTCCTCATTTAGCCCGCGGCCCAGTGTCGGATTTGGAGCCAACGGACGGTCAACCAGGCTCCACTTCCTCTGCCGGTCCTGTCACCAACAGTGGGCCCTCCCCATCACTCGCAGGGCGGTGGATCGATCGTTAGACTGCCTGCTCTATGACGCCCTTCCTTGCCCAATCTCCCTGGCCTCAATTCTGTGTTTCAGTGGTCATGTTGGTTTTAATTCTTCATGTCATTCTGGGGGCTGGCGCCTACTTTATTCTGCTCGAGAGAAAAGTCTGTGCTTGGGTGCAGGATCGCGTCGGGCCAAACCGAGTCGGTCCGCTTGGACTGCTTCAACCCATTGCTGATGGACTGAAGCTCTTCGTTAAAGAAGATTTCATTCCCGCAGGTGTCGACCGTACTTTGTTCATTCTGGCCCCAGCCTTTTCAGTGATCCCTGCAATGATCGGGTTTGCCATCATTCCGTGGGCGGGTCTCTGGGAGACCACTTCCTGGTCGGTCTACATCATGGTGGCTGATATCAATATTGGCGTCATCTATTTAGTCGCCACCGCATCATTAGGTGTGTATGGCGTCGTACTCGGAGGCTGGGCATCCAACAATAAATACAGCTTCCTGGGTGGACTTCGTGCCTCAGCCCAGATGATCAGCTATGAAATTCCCATGGGGCTCGCTTTGCTATGCGTCATTCTGACTGCTGGCACGTTGATGCCTCAGCAAATTGTTGCTCAGCAAATCGAGGGCCAGTGGTACATGGTGCAACAGCCTTTAGCAGCAATTATTTTCTATATCTGCTTACTTGCAGAAGCCAACCGTGCACCCTTTGACCTAGCAGAAGCTGAGCAAGAATTAGTGGGGGGTTGGCACACCGAGTATTCATCGATGAAGTGGGCCCTGTTCTTCCTTGGTGAATATGCCCACATCTTTGTTGGCAGCGCCTTCTTTGTGACACTGTTTATGGGTGGATGGTCATTGAATCCATTCTGGGGTTGGGACCTACCCGTCGCTGGTGGATTGGCGTTGATCCTCTGTCAGATGGCCATTGTCATGGGCAAGATATTCTTGCTCGTGGTATTGACCATGGTGGTGCGTTGGACACTTCCACGCTTCCGATTCGATCAACTGATGCGGTTGGCATGGGAAGGCATGATTCCTGCTTCTTTGGTCTTGCTGTTGGTGACCTCCGTCGTGACGTTTATTGGTTGGTTGCATTACATGTGGCTGGCTTCTTTAGTAACACTCTTTTTCTTCTGGTTAATTCGACCAGCCCTGCCTCAGCAGGCCGATCCCAATCGTCGAGTCGGATTGATTGGTAGCCGTTTTAGCCCCGCGTCTTCAGAGCCGGGCAGCGACACGGCAACTGAGCGGTAGGAACACAAACCGCAACTGAGCTGTGTTCGTTCGTCTTTATAGAAAAGTCATTAAAGAACAGACGCTGATCAGTCGGAGTTTCGATCAGCGCCTGTCACGGTCTATGGAAATGGTCGCAGAGCTCTCTTTGAACTGAGAATACGACGGTGTTGTCTTTCTCAACAACCACAATGTAAGTAAAGAAACTGGTTGATGACAAGTCAATTGCGGACAAAAGTTGAGAGAGATCATCAATAACAGCTTTACGGCACTCTAGAAACGCGGTTTTGCGCATCTTGCTAACTGTAAATTGGGTTTTAATCTTAAAGAAGTGTGCCGCCGCAGCTACTGCCGCACCCAGCAGTACACCCATAGCAATGATCAGCCGTGGCGATGACACGCTCGCGAATGTCTGACTCGTTCAAATCCCAGATCCGTTTCTTAATGAGATTTGGTGATGGCATGCCCACCGCTTGGTTGAAGTCACAATCAAAGACACGCCCCTGAGCATCAATGCTCACCAGAGAGCGGCACATCAAATCTTCGATGGTGTCTGGATTAAATGCATCAATGAGTAGATCCATGTAG
>CALCOW010000465.1 GCA_937899935.1 uncultured Phycisphaerae bacterium | reverse complement strand
TCCTGTGTGCCTGTTACAGCCTGCTCTATGCGACGCTCTGCTTCTTCCTTGGCCTTGAGCCCAAAGAGCGGCAACGGGCGCTGCAGTTCATGAGGCGCGACAAACGCCCCAGAGCTTGAATGCTCGGTGGGGTAACCAAGGGCTATCCGGAGGTGGGGGGAGATCACCAGCCCCTTTCTGACCTCAACGGCAAAAGGTCGCAAAGAGTTGTCCCTCGCCAGCCAATTGGTGACAATCTTCTTGGGGGCAGCTCCACCGTGGGTGTTTCCGAAATTGTTCCGCGGGGTGGGGGGGTTGTTCCGCGTCAAAGTGGCACCACGTAGGCCATTGAGTTCTTTAGGGAGACCGCGACCATGATTAAGTACCTCGCCCTTGCAGTGATCACGAGCGTAGCCGGTATCGCACTGGCTCATCCGGATGGACATGATCAGGCAAGTCAGGATCACACGCGACCGTCTCGTCCACCTGCATCGACACCTGCGCAAGCGATGCCCGCACCGCAGTTTCGCATGGAGATTAAGGACGGGGTCAGACACATGTATGCCAACGGCATTCCCAACCACGCGACGGGTCAGTTTCCCAACCGCCGCAACCCCAACTCGATTGCTCCACAGCAGTATCACTTCATGATGCCGGTCACGCCGACAGTCTCCGAAACGACACAGCCAGTTGGAATGAGCTTTTTCGGCATTGCCAACAACGGCATTCCCTTTGAAGCCGCTACTGCCGAATGGTGGAAAGGCGACCGTAACTCGGGCTGGCATATCGAGGCCAACACTGGCTTTGCTGATCTGGGCCTTGATATGAACCATGCCCACGTCCAACCCAGCGGCGCTTATCACTACCACGGCTTGCCAACCGTCTGGCTCGAGGCATTGCGCAGTAAACCAGGCGCCAAGGCGCCTCAACACCTCGGCTGGGCAGCTGATGGATATCCCATCTATGCGCCGCTTGGCTACACCGATCCGATGGATCCACAAAGCGAGTTGAAATCACTTCAACCCAGCTATCAACTGAAGCCGGGTGCTCGCCCCGAACCACCCACCGGACCGGGTGGGCGTTTTGATGGACGCTATGAGCAAGACTTCGTCTATGTCGCAGGCTCCGGTGACCTCGACGAGTTTAATGGTCGCTTTGGTATCACACCTGAGTTCCCACAAGGAACGTATTACTACGTCGTAACCGATGCGTTCCCAAATATCGCTCGGTCCTGGAAGGGCATCCCCGACCAAACTTTTAAGACCAAACGTGGCGCGGGACGTGGCCGCGGCCTCAATCGACCTGCACGTGGACCCAACCGCGGCGCGGGTGAAGGTCCGAACCGATCGCCCCAACGTCCTGGACGTCCACCAAGGCGACCTGGTGGACGCGGCGGTTCTCAGTAAATTGCCAGTGATTACGGAGCGGAAATCTGGCCCAGTGGCTTCCATTCATTTTGAGGAACATCAATCATCTTTGCCGGCAGCACCATCAGGGAGGTCTCGGTCGATCCTGCCGCAAGCGCCAGTTTGAGTGCCATCTGACCGATGGTCTGGCGTTCTAGATCATTCATCGATGTCCAGTTCTCAGCATTGACATAGAGCCGAGCCGGTTTGATGCCCAGGCCGGTGATCACGTCGGTCTTCATCAAATCGCTGATGCGAGCTTCATCACCACGCTCCGCTGGGGGCAACGCCGTGACCCAATCAGGCCGATCAGAGGCGGTCCAGACCGCGGGAAGCACATCGCCCTCAAGCAGCGGCTCTACTTGAGCGGTCGCCGCTGGAACACTCTCTTTTCCGGTGATGGTCTCGTCGTCGCCGGGGTTCATGACCCAGCCTACGATCCAGATTGCGATTCCTACAAAAACCACTGCGATAATCAGATATTTAGCCATAGCCGGGTACTGTAACGGGACAACCATCGCCGTGCGACCCCGCCTGGGAGTAATCGTACTTGCTGCCCTGTGCTCTGGGTGGTTCAATAGGGCGATCGCAACGCCAGAATGGCCTTATCAGGAGACCGCCAAAATGCCCCAGTCCTTCACAGCCTCTCGAAAGCTTCTGGCAAGTCTGTCCCTCGTGGTGCTTCTGACCACTGCCTATGGCCATGCCCAACAAACTTTTATCGTACCTAGTGGCGCCACACCATCCATTAGTTCGGCCATTGCCCAAGCCGTGTCTGGCGATACGATCGAGATCGTACCTGGCAGCATGCTTACCGAAAGTATCACCCTTAACAACAACAATATTACGATCAAAGGTCAATCCGGAAATCCGAAGGACTGCTCTATTTCTGCCCAGAATAACCAGTTTGTGATCGAGATTGCTCAAGGCAACAGCAGTGCCACAGTGATCGAGAACATTACAATTGTTGGCAATACCATTTCGCACGGCATCAATATTAACAACAGCAGCCCCACAATACGCAATTGCATTATCCAGAACTGCAAGTTCGGCATAGAGATAAATGGGGCATCGAATCCACTCATTGAAAAGTGCGTGATCAAGAAGAACTTCCCCGGCGCTGGCTTGTTCGGCTGCGGTATATTCATTAATGCGGGCAACCCAACCATTGACGATTGCGTGATCAAGAAGAACGAATCAGCCTTTAATGCTGGCGGCATTCAGATAGAGGGCGGAAGCCCAACCATCAACAATTGCAAGATTCACAACAACGTCACAACTGTTGAGGGCGGCGGCATTCTCATCAGTAACCCAAACGGGCGACCCCAGATTACTGATTGCACAATTAGAGGCAACATCGCAGGAGCCGGTGGCGGCATTTATGTGACACGTTCTAGTAATCCGCTTTTCAAGGATTGCAAGATTTCAAAGAACATCGGCCGCAATAAGGGTGGAGGCGCTTGGGTTGGTAATTCGTGTCATGCAGAATTTGAAAACTGCACGTTTCTAAAAAATGCCGTGTCCAGTAACACTGGCAAAGGAGGCGGCCTCTATATCGCCGATGGTGACGCGAGGCTGACCGGGTGTGATATCAACAAGAACGCGTGCGTTAAATTTGGTGGTGGAATCTACGCCGAAGACTCTATCAACGCCGTACAAGTGGACAACTGCGTCGTCAAGAACAATGTCGCGGGCGGCGGTACTGGCGGCGGTTTTTATGGACAGCTCCGCACCGAGATCACCCTGGAGTTCTCCAAGTTCAACAATAATACTGCGGGCGATGCTGGCGGCGGCATCGCTTTGATCCGGTCCTCCAAAAGCATCATTCGCTTTTGCAGTATCAAGAGAAACTTCGCGGTACAAAATGGTGGTGGCCTTTATGTGGAAAGCGAAGATCTGAAGTTTTATTTCACCACAATCACACACAATGATGCGCCAATTGGTGGCGGTGTTGATGCCGACTTCAGTAAAGTCAAAGCTTATGATTCTCGCATTTGCCTCAACAAGGGCGGGAACGTTAAGGGCGATGTTTCGGCACGATCGAACACCGTTATTTGCCCCTAACTGAAGGCGACTGAGGGGTCACCGAAACCGTCCTTGCGGCGAAATGGGAGTACGCCCCAACGTGTATAAAGTAGATCTCCATACCCACATTCTCCCACCCCAGTGGCCGGATCTTGCTCATGAATGGGGTGACGATCGCTGGGTGACAATGACCCAGACATCGCCTTGCTGCGCCACGTTGATGTGCCAAGGTAAAACGTTTCGAGAAATTGACTCCAACTGCTGGGATCCACAACGGCGTATCGAAGAGTGCGATCAGACAGGCGTTGACGTCCAAGTACTGTCAACGGTCCCCGTGATGTTCAGCTATTGGGCAGATGCTGACAAGACCAGCAAGCTCGCAAGGTTGCTCAATGATCATATCGCCCAGGTGGTCCAAGATTTTCCAAAGCGCTTCATTGGACTGGGCACCGTCCCTCTTCAAGATACCAACCGAGCCATTTCCGAACTTGAACACTGTGTCGCCGAACTCGGCCTTGCTGGCATACAGATCGGCACTCATGTCAATGGACTCAATCTGGATGACGAATCGATCTTTCCATTCCTTGAGGCTGCGGCATCAATGAATGCTGCCATTTTTGTCCATCCCTGGGACATGCTTGGCGCCTCAAGAATGGAGAAATATTGGCTTCGCTGGCTGGTCGGCATGCCGGCCGAGACGGCATTGGCCATGTGTTCGCTGATCTTCAGCGGTGTCCTCGATCGACTGCCTCAGCTGCGCATCGCCTTTGCCCATGGCGGCGGCAGTTTTCCTGGCCTCATTGGACGCGTCGAGCACGGCTTTCATGTGAGGCCAGATTTATGTGCCATCAACGATTGCAAAGACCCAAGAAGCTATCTTCAACGGCTCTATGTGGACTCCTTAGTCCACGATCCATCGGCGCTTAACTCACTGATTCAACTGTTCGGATGCGATCGCATTGCGCTTGGATCTGACTATCCATTTCCTTTAGGCGAAGCAAGACCCGGAACAGTCATTGATTCCTTGCCAGAACTGACAAGCGTGCAACGCGGCCGCATGATGGCAGGCACCGCACTGGAGTTCTTAGGGATCGAATCGACGCATACCGTAGCCAAAGAATTCCAGGCAACATGCAAAGCCTAACACCCGTCAATCATCCGATGCCTGCCGATTCATTCTCGAGTGAGCATGCATTTGCTGTCGAGGCTGATCGCTGCGATCCACTTGCTCGTTTTCGTGACGCCTTTGAGCTCCCAACGGATGACCGCGGCCAACCTCTTCGTTACTTCGCGGGCAACAGCTTAGGACTCATGCCCAAACAGGCCAAGGATCTCATTGCCCAAGAGCTCGCAGATTGGTCAAAGCACGGCGTTGACGGACACCAACATGGAGAGACCGCCTGGTATCGCTACCACGAGCTCTTTCGCGAAACCGCCGCGACCATGGTTGGCAGCCTGCCCGGCGAGACCGTGATGATGAACTCGCTGACCGTCAACTTGCATCTCATGTTGGTGAGCTTCTATCAACCTGACTTGTCCAGCGGCCGTACGAAGATCTTGCTCGAGGAGCCCATCTTTCCATCAGACCGCTACGCGGTGGCCTCACACATCAAATCACGTGGCCTTGATCCAAACGAACACGTTCTCTGGATTCGTCCGCGACCGAGCGAGCACTTGATTCGCACTGAAGATGTAGAACAACTCTTACGAGATCATGGCAGCGAGATATCACTGGTCATGCTAGCTGGGGTCAACTATTTCACTGGACAATTTATGGAGATTGAACGCATTACACGTGCTGGACATGCGGCCGGATGCATGGTTGGATGGGACCTCGCCCACGCCGTGGGTAATATGCCACTAAAGCTGCATGAATGGGGACCGGATTTTGCTGTCTGGTGCTCCTACAAATATCTCAACGCCGGACCGGGCGCGATTGCTGGCTGCTTTGTACATGAACGCCACGAAGAATCGCCTCACCTTAATCGCTACGGTGGCTGGTGGGGAAATGATCCGTCCACAAGATTTGAATTTGGCGAAGCCTTTGACCCACAATGCGGCGCTGAGGGTTGGCAATTAAGTAATCCTCCAATCTTGGCCATGACACCTCTCAGGGCATCACTAGAGATTTTTCAACAAGCTTCGATGGCTCGAGCTCGAGCCAAGAGCATGCAACTCACTGGCTATCTGAGATGGTTGCTTGAACAGGCGAAGGGAAGTCCCTTTGAAATCATTACGCCGGTCGATGCGGCATTCTGTGGCTGCCAGCTTTCATTGCTTGTGCATGATGCCCCGCGCGAACGTTTTGAGGCGGTTCGCTCCGCCCAGATGGTCTGCGACTTCCGCACCCCCAATGTTATTCGCGTTGCACCAACACCACTCTATAACACCTTTGAAGATGTTTGGGTGCTGGCCGATGTACTTAGCAATCATGACAAGGGGCACTAGCTGGTGCCACAACACGCCGTCATTATGGGAGCCGGACTTGCGGGGAGCCTGATGGCCTGTTATCTGGCCCGCGCTGGCTGGCGGGTTGATGTGTATGAAGGGCGTCCAGATCCCCGCAGCAAGGGATTTATTGGAGGCCGCTCAATTAACCTGGCACTTTCAGCGCGCGGTATTGACGCTCTTGCACAGGTTGATCTTGACCAACGCGTGTTACGAGATGCGACGCCGATGCCTGGTCGCATGCTTCACAGCAAGACTGGACAACTCACTTTCCAGCCTTACTCAAGAGATAAAAAGAATGTCATTAATTCGGTCTCTCGCGGCGGACTCAATATCACGCTTTTAGAAGCTGCTGATGAGTTTGACCAAGTCAAACTGCACTTTGGCCAAAGCTGCACCGAGGTCAATCTCAGAGAGGGGATTGCCACGCTCACTGACGCAAACGACCAGGCCTCGAAGACGCCTGAGTGCGATCTATTGATCGGAGCAGATGGTGCCTTCTCGTCAGTCCGCAAGGGCATGACCCTGGAGCCCGGCTTTAGCCATAGCGTCTCTTACATTGACCATGGATACAAAGAACTTGAAATTCCTGCCTTGGCCAATGGCGCCTATGCAATGGACTCAGATGCCCTGCATATTTGGCCACATGGCGAGTCGATGATGATCGCCCTGCCAAATCAAGATGGCACCTTTACTTGCACCTTGTTCTGGCCTTGGGATGGACCGATTAGCTTCAATGCCATCCAGAAAGCCGAAGATGTACAACCGCTTTTTCAACAACACTTCCAGGACGCGGTTCCTTTAATGCCAGATCTAACTGAACAGTACATGGAAAATCCAACCAGCTGCTTACAGACGATTCGATGCGGACCATGGAACTTTGGTGACAAGGTGGTGCTTATCGGCGACTCAGCACATGCAATCGTGCCATTCTTTGGCCAAGGAATGAACGCTGCCTTTGAAGATTGCAAGGTATTAATGCGACACCTTGACACTTCTGAGTCGATTGCCGTGGCGATTGATGGCTTCTATCAAGAACAGAAGCCCAATGCCGAAGCAATCGCAGATCTTGCCCTTCGCAATTTTATTGAGATGAGAGACACTGTCCGGTCACCCATTTTCAAAATAAAGAAAAGGTGTGAGCGTGTTCTCCATTACCTCTCAAAAGGCCGCTATCAATCACTTTATGAGATGGTTTCATTTACAACCATACCCTATGCTGAGGTCTGCCAGCGAGATCAGCGCCGCCAACGTATCCTATTGACCACACT
>CALCOW010000464.1 GCA_937899935.1 uncultured Phycisphaerae bacterium | reverse complement strand
AAGGCGCGCTACGGGGCCACCGTCAGGTCCTTGGACGTCGAAGGCTATTTTCTCCATACTTGAGGTGGCTTGATTGGCCCGATGCCAGGCGGCCGGCATGGGGCCGATGAGCATGTCTAGCCTTGTGGGCGTTGTTTGCCAAGTGGCGGCCGTGATGGGGCCAGGGAATTCTGGAATGAGGCCCGTCTGGTCCGGCGTCGATGCCGATGCTGGACTGTCCGTGCTTGTTGATTGATCACCAGCATTGGAGTCAGTCGCTGATTCGGCAGGCGGGACATTGAATTCCCCAGCGCTTGAATCATCGCTGGTGCTGGCCGCAGGATTCGCCTGGCCGGTGCTGGGTGCCGGTGGTGTTTTTGCATCTTCGCCCTTGGCAGGTGCGGGAGGCTTGGTAGGAGATGTAGCCTTGCTTGGACCATCACTGCGTGGGGTGCTGGCCAGAGGATGGCTACTTTCTTCTTTGCCACAGGAAGCCAAGCAGAGCAGGGATAATGTAGTTACGCAGAAGAGCGATCTTTTAATGGCTTGGCACATAAAAAACTCCAGGTTACAGATGAGTGTTAACACCTTAGCATGCATTCTACATGAGCGGCTCCGCTTGGCGATGTTCCTGTTATTCAGAACACCTGTAACACCATGACTCATTTGTCGAACATCTTTCTGACTGAACCAGAGCAACCCGCCCAACGGGGATCAATGGTTATTGATCAGGGACTGATACTACCGAAGACCAGTGATTGCCAGCATGATCGAGAGATCGATGGCGCCGGAGGGTACGTGGTACCAGGGATGATCGACAGTCATTTACATCTCGTCTATGGCGCTGAATCCCAATTGCAGCTTGACTTAAGTAAGGTGCGTAGCCGTGAAGCGTTTGAGCAAGCGATCTTTGAGAGGCATCAGACACTACCGGCCGAGCGTTGGTTGATTGCCAGTGGCTGGAATGAAACACAGTGGGAAGATCACGTCCTGCCTGATCTCTCTTGGTTGCGAGCAGCAGGTCATCGCCCAGTTATTTGTCATCGAGCAGATCTACACGCCATGGTGGTCAATGACGCGGTGCTCCAACGGGCGGGGATCGATCGGCAACGTCGGGACCCCGATGGGGGGCGCATTGTGCGTTGGACCACCGGTGCCAACAGTGGTCTGCCGACCGGACTATTGGTAGAAGCTGCAGCCTGGCACCTCGTCAACCCAATCATTCCAACCGTGAGTGTTCAGGCGCGTCAGCAAGCCCTTGCCGTGGCACAGGGCCAACTTAATGCCCAAGGGCTCACCGCCGTGCGCAGCATGGAATATCGGCGTGAGGTTGAAGAGGTATTGATGCCAATGCGAGACCAACTCACGTTGCGGACGCGCGTGGTCCTACTCGATCGTGATTGGCCGCTAGACGTGAGCTTTGCCGAGGCCTTTGAAGACAGTGACATGCTCGCGATGGCCGGTCACAAGGCTTTTGTTGATGGAACCATGGGTTCCGGAACCGCACGTCTGCATGCACCCTACAACGATGCAAATGATTCAGTTGGCCAATGGGTTGAAATGGCCACCGATGACACCTTTGAGAAGTGGGGTGGGTTCTTAGCTGAGAAAGGTCTGACGCCAGTGATGCATGTGATTGGTGATGCGGCGCTGACCAGAGCCATCGATATGGTCGAGGCGCACCAGTGGGCTCTGTCACCGACGTTTGAGCATGCACAACAGATTCAACCAGAAGATGTGGCTCGTCTTTCAGGCCAGTTTGTATCGATGCAGCCCGAGCATCGGCGTAGCGATGCGCCAGCGCTGTTGCAGAAGCTTGGTGCCGCACGTATTAAGCAGAGCTTTCCACTACGCTCACTGGTACAGAATGGAGCCGTTCTTGCATTTGGATCCGATTGGCCGGTGGTCAGTAGTGATCCATGGTTGGGTATGGCCGCCGCAATGGTCTGTCCTGCGATCGAGGGCTTTGATAAACACCAGTGTCTGACGCTTGAAGAGAGTTGGCGCGCCTATACCCAAGATGCCGCTCGTGTGTGTGGCTTTACTCAGTCGGGCACACTCAAGCCCGGGAATGTTGCGGACCTGGTCATTATCGATCGAGATCCCCGTGCAATCGATTGGACGTGTGAGCGGCCAAAGGTGCTGTTGACGATGGTGGGGGGCCATGTCGTCTACGATGCTCGATGAGAACTGATGAGCGATGAACTCACGCATCTCGATGGCGCGGTACAAGCCCAGATGGTCGACGCATCCGCCAAGCGACCGATGCACATCAAGAGCGTTGGGAGAGGAGTTTTTCGGCGCCCAGGAATCCACACTTGATCATGTGGTGGTTGGCGATCTACCCAAAGGTGAGCGGCACGCCGTCGCCGGAATTCCCGGCGAAGCGGATCAAGACGGTTTCGACCTCCTGGTTCTGCTTTTCTACCGGCGAAGTGGTTTGGTCGTTCTTCATGGCGTGCGGTCGGCTACCGTCCTACTCTGTTTTCTGTTGCAGCCCTTTTCTGGTGCTTAGGTTTTCTGGAGCACCTTTACCAAATCCTTTCGCATCCCTAAGCACTGCGAAGTGGTTATAGAAAACACCGCCTTCTGGTGCATTGGCTACATGGCAATTAGAACAAGCAGCACCCAGCGCAGGAGATTTATCATTGAGTTTCTCTTCTGCTCGGTTCGTCCAGCTGAAGAAGTTCCAATTTCCATGTGTATCGGGAAAGCGAGATTGGCTCTTAACTTCTGCCGACAGGCTAATGTAGTCGCCTTGCCAGAAACCTCTACCGACAGGCGAGTTTGTTTTACCGAGTGTGGTGATCTCTTTAACGACGATGGTTCCGTCTGGAAAGCTTCCTGTGTCTTTCCATAGTTGATAGCTGTATGGGTCGATATAAACATTTTGAAAGTCGGGGAACAGCACGTCAGGGTAGACAGATTTCGGTGTGGTACCAGTACCAGCAAAAATCCATTCTCGGTAATTCATTGGACGTAGCAGGTTTCCGTCGTCATCAAACTGATAATACTGTGTGTTCTTTTTTTTCTTCAGCGAAGACCTTTGCTGGATGGCTCACCGAAGTGAGTGAGACGCTTGCTGAATTGGCACGTGATGTAGACTTGCTTGGACGATCACTGTGTGGGGTGCTCGCCAGAGGATGGCCACTCTCTTGTTTGCCACAGGCAGTTAAGCAGAGCAGTGATAATGTGGTGAGGCAGAAGAGTGATCTTTTTTTAATGGGTTGGCACATACAAGACTCCAGGTTACAGATGGGTGCTGGGACCTTAGAATGCATTCTACATGAGCGGCCAAAGGGGCTATTGACGATGGTCGGGGGCCATGTCGTATACGATGCACGATGAGAACTGATGAGCGATGAACTGACACATCTCGATGGCGCTGGGCGAGCCCAGATGGTCGACGTCTCCGCCAAGCCAGCGATGCACAGAAGAGCATTGGCAGAGGGTTTTTTCTGCGCCCAGGAATCAACGCTTGATCGTGTGATGGTTGGTGATCTACCCAAAGGTGAGGTGCTCGCTGTTGCACGGGTTGCCGGGATCAGTGCTGCGAAGGCCTGCGATCGCTTGATTCCGCTTGCTCATTCGTTGCGTCTCGACCAGGTTGCGGTGCACTTTGAGCGCTCTGCGTCAGATCGACTCCGGGTATGGGCCGAGGCTGTTGCGATCGGTCCAACGGGGGTTGAAATGGAGGCTTTGACCGCCGTGAGTGTTGCATGCTTGACGCTCTACGACATGACCAAAGGTGTTGATCGTCAGCTTCAACTCCAGGACATACGACTCATCTCAAAAGAGAAGACACCAGTCGCTGAAGTCTAGTTGCTCGTACGGATTTGATCAGCCTCTCGCACGGCCTGGCAGAAGGCCCGAATTGCTCCATGATCTTTCACCCCTGGCGCTGACTCAACACCACTGCTAACGTCCACGGCCCAAGGCTGTAGGAGTGTGATGGCGTCACCAACATTGTCTGGTGTGAGGCCACCGGCGACGATTAAGGGGTGGGTCATGGTGTGACGAATGTTCATCAATGGCTCATAGTCAAATCCTCTGCCGCTGCCCGCTGATTGTCCATCAACTAAGACGGCATGAATACCGGGCGTCTCTTGCCAGCGGTTGAGATGTGGTCGACTGAACGGAAAGCCGCGAATGACAAAGGTCTCTGGCATGTTGGCCTTGATTGACTCAATCATGATCTCGTCTTCTTGTCCATGCAGTTGAATGGCATTGGCCTTCAGCGCCATCACTTCTTCCAATGGCGCGTTTACATAGACGGCAACCGAGGTGAGACCATCAGGCACGTGTTTCAACAAAGCACTGGCTTGCTCGTAGTCGATATATCTTGAAGAGCCCTTGGCACGTACGAAACCAATGCCGTTGGCGCCTGCTTCTGCCGCGACTTGTATGGCCTCGGGTGTTGATACACCACAGATCTTAATACGCGTGGTCAGTGGCTCTTGAGCAGTGAGAGGTACTTGGTTTGGTGTCATTGTCATCCGGGGCCAATCTCTCGGCTCAGACCTCTTGCGAGTTTCTGTTGAGACTCGTTCTTGAGTTTAATGGCAAGATCTTTGAGCAGTCTACGTGCCCGTTCAGGGCGTTTTAAGCGGCGAATATAGAGAACTGCAAGCATCAACCGTACTTGAGGCATTTGAGGTGAGTGCTGATAGCGTTGCAAAAAAAGCTCATAGGACATGGCCGCGGTTTCATTTTCGTTCTCAGCACAGAGTTGACTTGCCAGATCTAGCTGATTGGCTTCGGAAAGGGTCGCTTCAGGATCGACTTCCAGGAGTGCTTTGTAACGAGCCGCAGCTTCTGGCAATTCATGTTTTCGTATCAGAGCGCTGATTTGTGCTTTGGCCCGGGCGGCGGCTTCCTGTTCAGGTGTGACACTGGCCAGTGCCGCGGTGGGTTTTGCATCGCCTTGGGTTTCACGGGTCATGGTGGCCGGCACTTTTGCTGGAGGTCCTTCCCACGCAGTCCCTTTCTGTTTGTCGACACCCCGTCGGAAAGCAGCGCGGCGGCGGGCCTGCGACCAGATGAACAGGAGATCAAAGTCGGTGCTTTTGACCAGCTTGGTTGCCAGGAGCAACATGGCCAAAGAGAAACCATAGACGTACCCAGCAATGTGGGCCAGATAGGCAACCCGAGCCTCATTGCCGGTGACCAGCTGTGTGGTCTGGCTTAGGAGATCGATGACGAAGTAGAGCAGGATCAGCCAAAGACTGGGAATCTGGTAGATACCGATGAGGAAGAAGACTAAGACGACCCGAACGCGACTGCGTGGGAATAAGACCAGAAAGGCCCCAGTCACGGCGGCGATACTGCCGCTGGCACCGATGACTGGACTGGACGACCAGGCGCCATGAACGACCGCAGCCACGATTCCGCCAATCAGATAGAACGCAAGAAAGCCAATGCGGCCCATACGATCTTCAACGGCACAACCAAAGATCCACAAAAACACCATATTGAAAAGAAGGTGCAGCAGATCGTAAGGAGAATGCAAGAATTGGTAGGTCAGCAGCTGCCACCAGACAAAGTTCTCGCTGTGGAAATGGCCCCAGTTGGTGAACTGGCCGGTCCCAAAGAGGTTGTAGAAAGTGCCAAGCAACATGATCAGATAGACCAACATGTTGGCGACAAGCAACGCCTGAGTGACCACTGGGCGGCGTTTAAGAGCGACTTCTGTCTTGATTGGGAAGAGCATGGCTGGAACTCAAAACGAACGATGAGGCCGAGGGGAGATCAATGGATGCGTAGATGTTCAGGCATAGTCTATGCGGACAAATGGAGGTTCTCATCCTATGGATCTGCTTTGTGATTGCCCAGTAAGTAGACGTTCTCTATGATGTGGGCTCGTTCCGGGTGGCAGAAGTATTTTTTGCCAGAGACCCTTTTCCTCATTTTTAAGCGATTTCTAAGACGCTCCAGGCCGGAGTTGGGAGTTGAGCATTGACTGCCGTATCGACCAAAGTTCAAGGTGTTGACAAGGGACTTGAGCATACCATTGCCTCAGAATCAGAGATGTCCTTCATCGACGGTGCAAAGGGTATTCTTGAATACGTAGGCATTCCGATTGGCGATCTAGCCCAGTATTCATCGTATGAGGAAGTGGTCTATCTGCTTTGGAATAAAAAGCTGCCCACGTCCACAGAGCTTGATTCCTTCGTCAAAGAAATTCGTGATGCCAGCGAATTACCTGAACCGATGTGGGATGTCATTAAGCAAATTCCCATCGAGGCAGCGCCAATGGCAGCCCTCCGGACCATGGTTTCTTCGCTCAGTCTCTACGACGAAGAATCGGAAGATGATTCGGTGGAATCAAATCACCGTAAGTCGATCCGAATTCTTGCTCGGGTTCCTGTCTTGATTGCAAACTTTGATCGGCACCGCAAGCACCGTGAGTTCATCCGACCTGATAAACACCTGTCAATGGCAGGAAGCTTCATCAAGATGCTGACCGGGAAAGAGCCTACCGAGAGTATGGCCAAGGCGCTTGATACGTGTTTGGTTTTACATGTTGATCATGGGCTCAATGCTTCTACCTTCGCAGCCATCGTGACGATTTCAACATTGAGTGATATGTACTCTGCTGTCACCACGGCAATCGGCACCTTGAAAGGTCCGTTGCATGGTGGGGCAAATGAAGCCGTCATGCGCATGCTTCAGGAAATTGGTGAAGTCGATCAGGTTCAGTCCTTCATTGAAGGCAAATTGGAACGCAAAGAGAAAATTATGGGCTTTGGCCATCGGGTGTATAAGGTTTGGGACCCACGAGCCATCTACCTTCGGGGCTTTTCAGAACAACTTGCGGCTGATACCGGCAATCAAAAGTTGTTTGCCATGAGCGACGCCATCGAAAAGATCATGGAACAACGTGTCGGCGATCGGGGCATCCATCCAAATGTCGATTTTTACTCAGCAACGACGTATCGCTCACTGGGTCTTGAAATCGATCTGTTTACGCCGATGTTTGCGATGAGTCGGGTTGCGGGCTGGGCGGGCCACTGCATGGAACAACTGTCAGATAACCGCATCATGCGACCACGCTGTGCCTACACAGGGCCGCACGAGGCGCCCTATACACCAATCGAAAATCGTGGCTGAGCAGTTAGCCGCTTGAGTTGTCTTTCATCTGCGGATAAAGCAGTATTCGATC
>CALCOW010000463.1 GCA_937899935.1 uncultured Phycisphaerae bacterium | reverse complement strand
ACGGATTACACCGTTGGAGTCAATCCATACACTCAATCCCGTGTTAACTGCTCGAATGACTGGCGTTCGATTCTCAATCGCGCGAAAGCGGACTGCCTGTACATGAGCCTGGCGACCACCAATGTCATCCCCAAACCATCCATCATTGCTCAGATTGGCAATGAGCTGAGCGGGATGATCTGGGTCTTGATGGACAAGTTCCCTTGTCAAACGTCCATTGGTGGCCTCAAAGCAAATCGGTGTGGCAATTCGTAAACCACCGTTCTCCGGTAAGACTAAGGGGCCGGAATCAAGGCCAGGTTGCAGTGTGAGTCGCAGACCTGGCGCCCCCAATGCCAATACCTTTTGTTCAAGCCATGGCCACTGATCAAGATATGGAATGGTCTCCCCAAAAGGGGT
The DNA here is from genome assembly GCA_937899935.1 of uncultured Phycisphaerae bacterium. Classification (GTDB taxonomy): domain Bacteria; phylum Planctomycetota; class Phycisphaerae; order Phycisphaerales; family SM1A02; genus JAQWNP01. The sequence goes on along the minus strand of CALCOW010000463.1, from coordinate 6,749 downwards.
CAACAGTTGTTTGTCATAGCGAGCATAAGGCGGTTGACCCGTTACCAGATAAACCGCGTTGTATTCCTCCGAGGGACGTAGAAAGTCGCCATCCAGAGTCATTCCCAGATAAGCCGATGAGCCGATGAGTAGTGGACAATCCAAATGTTGTTGCAACTTCTGGGCAAGCTCCAGGTAGTAGGTCCCTGGGTAGTAGCCTTGCTCAGCCAGCCATGAAGTAGTCTCTGGTTCAAGCCCACCAGCTGGAAGCATGGTCTCCGGCCAAACCACGAAGTCAATTGGTCGGTTCTGGTTCGCCAAGGTATCGGCGGCTTGTAGGGTTAATTGGATGATGTCATTGACGTCCGCAACCTCTTGTTCCGGCCCTCGAAAAATTTTATTGCTCTGAGGAAGGTTGGTCTGAATCACAAGCGCTGCTGGCCCGGGGGCCAGTGGTTCTTCCTGCCCTAAGCGATAGCCGCCATAACCCCAATTCAGCAAAATCAGCAAGATGCTAGCGAGCACTCCATACCAGCCAGTGGCGCGAGCCCGGGATGGCTCCATGGCCTGTCCAGCGCCTCGGCTCTTGTGTGGTGCCAGCACGACACCAAGATCCAGAATGCCCCCCGCAACAAAGGCGACTAGAAAACTCGAGAAGTAGGCTCCCAAGAGATCTGCTGACTGCCCGAACGCGGCCCACGGCAGCGTTGGATGAGCCAAGAGATAAAAAGGATCGCCTGTGAAAACAATATTGCCTCGCACAAAGTCGAGACCCGTCCAAAGTACTGCGGTCACGAGTGCCAGTGGAACAGATGCAAAGACGCTGGCACGAGCGACCCGCCTAAACAGCCAGACATACACCATTGGATACAAGCCAAGGTAGGCACAAAGTAATGGATAGCCAGGACCTGTCACATCACGAATCCATCGATTGAGGATGAGCCACACAACCAACCAGACAACCCAAGTCATTAGCAAAACGTGCCAACCACGCCGAGCACTCATTGCTGCCATCGACAGTGGAACGAGAAAAACAAATATCAAAGGCCAGAGATTGAGAGGTGGCACAGCAAGAATAAACAGAGCACCGCCAAGGCAAGCAAAGAGTGCTGTCATCCACCATGGCCAACAAACACCACACCATGATGGAACCATGTCGGGACGAGGACTGCGGTGTCTCAAGGACGCCTTCTCATCTACCAGGTGCGATCCACTGCTCCCGTCCTGCACGTTTTTACTTACCTGTGTAATCGATGATGCTACCGATCTCACTGCGAAGATCGCTACGGTGAACGACTCGATCGACAAAACCATGTTCGAGCAGGAACTCAGCTCTCTGGAAACCATCGGGTAGTTCCTGGCGGATAGTCTGTTCAATCACGCGTGGCCCGGCAAAGCCAATAAGTGCCTTTCGTTCCGCCAAAATCACATCACCGAGCATTGCGAAACTGGCCGTTACACCGCCTGTGGTTGGATCGGTGAGAACAGAAATGAAGAGACCACCCATATCATCAAATCGGGCCAAAGCTGCACTGGTCTTTGCCATCTGCATAAGCGAATAGCCAGATTCCATCATTCTTGCTCCGCCGGAAGCACTGATCACAACCAGTGGTAGATCGTGGTCTGCAGCCGCCTCAATAGCGCGCGTGATCTTCTCACCAATGACTGATCCCATTGATCCACCGAGGAAGGTAAAGTCCATGCATGCCAAAACAACCTTACGCCCCTTTATAAAAGCGCGACCAGTTTGTACGCCATCAGATTGTCTTGTCTTTCGCTGGGCGTCCTCAATACGTTTGGTGTATGGCTTGAGATCAACAAATCCAAGCGGATCGACCGAGGCCATCGCTGCATTCATTGGTTCAAAGCTGCCTGGATCAACGAGCTGTTCGATACGTTGTTCTGCGGAAACGCGGAAATGGTGCTGACACTCCGGGCAAACCCACAAGTTATTTTCAACAGACCTTCGAAAGAGAATGCTGGCGCAAGCTGGACAACGAATCCATAATCCTTCGGGGATCGACTTGCGACCTTCGTCGTTTGTTTTCAGATCATCTGCCCAAGTTCGATTTGGCATATGCTGCGTCCCACATCCGGCCGGGGCTTCGTTCCCCAGGAAATGACTCGCCCGCTTTGGGCTGAGCATATCTTAGCAGGCTGTCAAATGACCTATCCACGTAGCGCTGCAATGGCCGCGGCCCGATCCGCAGCACCAAAAATGGCTGAGGCCGCAACCAGCAGGTCACATCCAGCCTCCTTGCTGGCGGGAGCCGTGCTCGGATTCAAGCCGCCATCCATTTCGAGCCTCTGATTGTCCCGCAGGAGCGGTGCGATCTGCCGGGTTTTTTCGAGTACTTCCGGAATGAAGGCCTGTCCGGAAAAGCCAGGATGCACGCTCATGACCAATGCCAAATCAACCTGGTCGATGTAAGGAAGTATGGCGGTGGCCGGCGTATCAGGATTGATCGCAAGGCCACAGGTCAGTTTGGCATCATGAATGCGTTGAATGAGATCTTCAGGCTCAGGCACGGCTTCAATGTGAAATGTGTAGTTGTCTATACCCGCAGCTACAAAGTCATCAAGAAATCGAGCAGGATCATCAACCATCATATGAACATCGAGGCACGTATCGGGGAACTCCGCCCGAAGCCACTGGCACATTGCTGGTCCCATCGTGAGATTCGGAACAAAATGCCCGTCCATGACATCGATGTGCAACACCTCAGCGCCAAGTTCGAGAACTTCACGGCAGTCACGGCCCATATGTGCGAAATCGGCAGAAAGAATCGATGGCGCAATCAAGGCGTGTGAAATAGGTTGGCTGATAAGGTTTCGTTGTGTACCGAGGGTCAAGCTTTTAACACTCCCCCATCGTGGTCTCCCACGACTCACCACAAAGACGCTTTAGAGAGCACGTTCGATATGAACGCTACTGTGTCGACACCTGTGCGGCTTGCCGATCACTCTCTTCAATATATTGCTTGAGCAAGCGATACTGTTCTTCTTTGTGCTTTCGTGGGGCGTTATACCAAGCTCGCTTCTGTGCAACCACCGCGTCTTCAATGTTTCCCTGTTTGGCAAAGACCATTGCCACGGTAGACATCGTGCGAGGATCATTAGGGCGACCATTTTCAACCGATGCTTCGGCGGCTTCCATCGCGACCTGATAGTTGCGATCACGATCTGGGATATTTGGATCAGTGACAATCTTTTCAGCCAACCATGTCAACATGATTGGATCTTCCATCTGGCGTGTATTGATGACCTCTCTTGCATACTGATAGGCCCCACGCGGATCATTTTGCTCGATTAACTTCATCTCGAACTTCTCGAGAATCAGATGGGCAAAGACCATCGGTTCTGTCGCGATGACTTCCTCGAGCACTTTATCTGCCATTCGAAAATCCTGGACCTTCCGAGCTCTGGCAATTTCAGCAAGATGGGGCTTGGCTGCATCCATCAACTTTTTGTTGTAACGGCCATCAAGGACCAACTCGATCGTCTCCTCCAGGTCTTCATCCTGGGGGTGACCAATGAATTGCAGCTTGCCTTGTCCGTCAACGAGAAAGCTGCAAGGAATTCCTTTCATTTTGGCTCTGCCCATCCATGCTCGCTCAGTGCGACCACGATTATCAAACGCCACTGTGTAGTCCATCTTGCGACCCTGTGACTTGACGAATTTTTCAACCGTCTCAAGTTCGTCATCAATTGAAACACCAATAACAACGAGACCATCATCACCGAAGCTCTCTTGCAACTCAGTGAGATGTGGAATGCTCTTCTTGCATGGCCCACACCAGGTTGCCCAGAATTCAACCAAGTAAACCTTGTCCTTCTCGATCGTAACGGGGTCACCCTTCACCCAATCCTCAATTGCCAAGCCAGGGGCCTCAGAGCCCACGACAAGACGGTTGCCTCCAGACTGCGCAAGTGCTGGTACTGCAATCGCCAGAGTCAATGTTGCTGCAAGAAGATTACGAATCATGAGAGTTTCCTCTTTGTCTTACCGATTCTCAGATCGGTTTACTCATTCACTGAACAGATGGTGTCTACGAATTCGACGTATATCTTACGGAATTCTACGCTTACGTCAGCACAAAACCCAAACCGGACTCCAAAACCCCATTTTCCCACAAGGAGCCCAGCGAGGCACTGGCCGTTGGATTCGCTGAGGGGGTACTTGTTCCCAAAACACATAATTTTAGTTTGTTGACCACCCAAGACCCTTGTAATGACGGTGGCCAGACCCCGGCCATCATGGCTCAGGCATCATCAAGTAGTTCGACGCTGCGGAACTTCTTGCCCTCAAGCAATTCAAGGCTTGCCCCGCCTCCAGTCGAAACATGCGAGACTTGATCGGCCAACCCAAATTGTTTGATCGCAGCGGCGGTATCCCCACCACCAAGGACCGTCACTGCACCTTGCTCAGTTGCTGCGGCACAGGCTTCCGCGATTTGCCGGGTACCGACATCGAATGGTTCCATCTCATAGACCCCAACCGGACCGTTCCAAAGCACGGTTCGTGCATGTCGTACGCGATCGGTGTACCAACCAGCCGTTTCTGGACCAATGTCCAAACCCATCCAGCCGGGATCGATGTCTTCCGCAAAAACTTCAACAGAGGTACGGGGCTCTATCTCTTTGCCAGTGACATGATCACGTGGAAGCATGAGCTCTGTCGTACTTGCTGCTGCCGCATCAATGAGTTGCTCGGCATTGTCCAACATGTCCTCTTCAACCAGACTGGAGCCTACACCGCGACCAATTGCTTGCAAGAACGTATAAGCCATGGCACCGCCAATGAGCACCACATCAACTTTACCCAAGAGATTCTTGATAGCCATCAATTTGTCAGAGACCTTGGCGCCCCCCAACACAGCGACGAATGGTGATTCAGCCTTGTCGAGTGTGTCAGATAGAAACTTCAACTCTTGATCAAGTAGAAGACCTGCAACACGCGGCTTTCCTGACATAATTTCTGGCACCGCAACCATTGATGCATCACTACGGTGCGCTGTACCGAAGGCGTTGTTGCAATAGATATCACCAAGCTTGGCCAGACATTCGCCAAAACTTCGCGTCCCAGCTTTCTCACCACGATTGAATCTCAGGTTCTCCAATACGATCACACTGCCCCGTGCTGAGGCCTCAACAGCTGCAGCAGCCTCGGGAGAATCGCAGGCCCCGGGCGCCATTGAAACATTGGCCTCTGGCATGAGGTGTTGAAGATGTTCCACCACAAACTTGAGGCTCAGGCCAGCTTCTGGACCGTTGCCACTGGGCCGCCCCAGATGGCTCATCAAAACACAGGTGCCACCGCGGCTAATCACACTCCGAATCGACTCAACCGCCAGCCGAATTCGTCGATCGTCAACGATTTCGTGCCTCCGCCCCAAGGGCACATTAAAATCCACACGCATCAAGACCCGTTTATTATCGACATCTATTTGCTCAATAGTCTTCTTACGTTTGGCGGCCGTTCTGGTCATTTCTCTTCCCTTTGCCATTGGCGGATTGACGTGACCTGCCCATGATACGGTTGGCTGCACTGATCAGCCATGCCCCATAGCATGATCTAGAAGATGAACTCTCCTCCAGCCATCCTGATCGCCGGCCCCACCGCGGCCGGTAAGACAACTCTGGCGATCGCACTTGCTCATCAGTTATCTGGCGGTGGCGAGTGCCTTTGCGCTGATTCGATGCAGATCTACCGAGATATGAATATTGGCACCGCGAAACCGACTCCGGAAGAGCTGGCTAGCGCCCCTCATCATTTGCTCGATCTGGCCGATCCTAGAGATGACACTTTTACCGTCGATCGCTGGTTGGAGGCTGCAGAACCATGCGTGAACGAGGTGCGATCCCGCAATCGATACCCGCTCGTGGTAGGCGGCACAAATCTCTATCTCCAAGCTTTTCTGTTCGGGTTATGTGACTTACCCACCTCGAACTCCGATATCCGCTCGGAGCTTGAGCAAGCCACCAATCAGCAACTGCGTGAAAGACTTATTCTGGTTGACGCCAAGGCCGCCGAACAGATTCACCCCAATGACCGCCGACGAACGATTCGTGCACTCGAGGTGCATCAAACCACTGGCAAGCCACTTTCCCAAATGCAACAGCAATGGACTCAAGAACCGCGCTGTGACGCGCTCATCTTGCGCCTTGAAGATGAGGTTGAGCCTACCAACAGACGCATCAACAAGCGTGTTGGACAAATGATGGAGATAGGATTCTTAGACGAGGTCAGAGCGCTGCTGGAGAATGGGCGTCTGGGCTCGAGAGCTCGCGCCGCATTGGGCTACCAACAACTCGCCAATCACCTTGAGGGTGGGATAACACTCGAGGAAGCGGTCGAACAGATCAAGATTGCCACCCGGCGATTTGCCAAGCAGCAACGTACCTGGCTCCGTCGATTCTCAGCATATCCGCGATCTGAGAGCATAAAGATCACCGATCTTTCTCCTCAAGATGTTACAGATAAAGCACTTACGATTATTCAGAAAGCTTCTTCTGAATAATATAATAGGCCCTGGCGCTATCTAAACGGGGCATCTTGTCTCCGTAGATATGCACACTTCCTGGGTCGCGCCTTGATCCAGGGGCACTGGCACACTTATAAATCCCCCCCGCGTGATTTCCGAGGTGATGCTCCGGCGAGCTCATGGTCCAGCTAGGTGGCAGCGATGACCGATACCTCTACCCACGCACACAAAGTGGTAATGGAGACTGATGGGCAAGCACCTGGTCATTGTTGAGTCACCCGCGAA
>CALCOW010000462.1 GCA_937899935.1 uncultured Phycisphaerae bacterium | reverse complement strand
CGTGGATGGCGACTGGTCGTGGTCGGGCGGCACGGTCGACAACACCAACTCCTAATCAAACGGATCGCTGAAAAAGATCTACTCGATCAACTCTGGATCAGCGACGTTCGGGTCGTCCTGATCTGGATCAGCGACGTTCGAGTCGTCCTGATCTGCTTCATCCGCGTGCCCCAACCACCGCACCGCCATCGGCGCGGTCAGACCCTGTATCAACATCGACAGCGTCACCATAATAAAGGCTGCCAAGATAATCGATGGATGAATCGTCGAGTCAAAAATCGCGCGCATCTCTGCGTCCATCGTGCCCGCCACCAACGACTCCGTTCCAAGTGCCAACGCTAACGCCACAGAGACTCCACCGCGCAGGCCACACCACGTCAACAAAGCGAGTTGTCTTTGGGTAAAGCGATTCCTTATTGGAAGCAACAGACCTGGCAACCAGAGGCTTAGGTAGCGAGCAACCAGAATAAACGGGAAGACCACCAACGAGGCATAGACGACTGCTGGCCGCCACTCCAGCTGAAGCAATTCTAGACCCAAGAGCATAAAGAGAATACCGTTGAGCGATTGGTCGACGACCTCCCAGAAACTCGCAGCCGTATGCCGTGATGCAGGCGTGCCACCTTGGGCAAACCCACCGATCAAGATGCCCTACTACCATGGCCAGGGGCCCAGATGTGTTGAGCACAATCGCAGCGCAAGTGCCACCCAAAACAATGCCCAAGGTAATCAAGACACGTGTGCTTGAATTGATGGTACTCCGTAACATGGCCAGGCCAATGATGGCTAAAAATGCCCCGAGCAAGAACCCCCCAATCAACTCTTGCGAAAGCTGAAGGGCAATGGCACCAGGTTCAACTGATTGCGCCGATAAGTAGAGCTGAGCGGCCACAAGAAAGAGCACAATACTGACCGCATCATTGAACAGCGACTCACCAGCGACCGTCAGACGTAACTTTTCCGGCGCTTTGACGCGCCGCATGATTGAGATCACCGCCGCTGCATCGGTCGGGGCAATAATGGCTGCCACCACCACCCCACCAAGCCAAACGATTGATCCAATATGTTCCGGATAGAAATGATGCAAGCTATTAACAACCAACCAGATCATGGTGGCAAAGAGCAAGATAAAAATGAACACCCCAAGGGTCGAGAGATACCCAATGCCCCAAGCCGCGCTTTTGAGTTTGCCCAGATCAACCTGCAAGGCCGCTGCAAAGAGAATAAAACCCAGCAGTCCATGCAAAACCAGATCTTGAAACTGATAGGTCTCTAATAAGTTCTTTAGATAATTAGTATCGAGCGCGCCAACCTCGACCAAAATCAACGTGAACACGGCATAGATAACGCCAGACACCAAGGCCACAATGGCCGCCGGCACACGGAAGAAGCGATCGTTCACCCAAGCGGCCAGCGCCGTCAGACTGACCACCACCGCCAAAGCAAACTCAAGACCGCCAATGGTTGAATCAAGTTCACTGAGAACTTGGGGCACCAGCGCCGCACCCGCACTCGACTTAAGTGACTCTACCTGGTGACCAGGAATAGGCGATTCAACAACGCCCGCAGCCTCTTGCTGGGCCCTGGCTGCCTCGGCCACCTGTCCAGAGTGCTCGGAGGCCATCTGCCCAATCGCAGACAAGAGAATGTCGACATATTCAGTAGCGAGCGTCAGCAACATGGTTGGCAAAGCCTACTCAAAGAAGAGGCCATCGGCTACGTGAGGCCCATGTCAACACATCTTGCCCATAGCCAAGACAGAGCCCCCCACGACTGCAAAAAAGACCACGCCCCGCAGCTCGAAGCGGATGAGCGTGACGGGGCGCGGCGGTTGTCAGAGGTTAGGTTGGGGCCAAGATACCCCAGATATCTAGTTGTCGACGCGCTCCAAGAGAAGAATACGTGGTTCATCGCTGGGTGACTCGACCTCACTTCGGTCGACGATCATGACCCAACGGCTTTCATCAACAATGGCGTCCTTGTTGGTGGCATCCCAGGCAATGGTACCGTCTGGGTAGCGGGTCTCTTTAAAACCACGCACTTTGAAGTACACCAAGAAAAGGTCACTTCGGGTGGTAATCAAGTTGGAGATGCCAGAGAACAGCAAGTTGGTCTCTTCACTGTCACCGGCAACAGCATCGCCCCAGTACTGCTCGACACTCTGATCCGTTCCATCGACAGCTGGAACATGTGTTCGCTGGGTATCGGTTGAAAGATAAGCGCCCATCGAACCGCGGCTGTAACTTGGCGAACCATCCATGACGCTCATTGGGCCTGTATCGGTATCAGGAAGACCATCACCGTCGGTATCAGTAGAACCACCACCGAGCAGCCTGTCGTTGACACGGAATGGGTCCAACCCAGCAAAGCCAATGCGGTATGCATCGGTACTGACATAGCGATCCACGGGTGTCCAACTTGAGTTGCTGGAATCAAATGTAAAACCATCAAAGTCATGACTGCCACCAAAGGGGCTGGCACCGGGCCGATCAAGCAAAAGCAATTCACCAATCGAAGTAATACCTGGCTCATCGCGCATGTTGCTGACCAGTGGTGACGTGCCGCCAAGTCCGGTGGGGCTGCGCCAAAGTTTGCCACGGGTGTGGTACCAAGGCCCATTGCGGTAGCCGGTTTCATCAGTGCCAATCTGTGGACCACCTGTGCCTGGGAAGATATTCGCCCCGCCAAGCAAATCACGGTAATGAATGATCGCTTCGGGCACACCGACACGGGGGTTGAGATCGCGGGGAATTCCGCCACCACCAGCGCCAACGCCATCTAAGGTTCCAGAGTGGTCCATATGCACGGCCTTGAACATGTTTGGTAATGCTCGCAGCACTTCAACGGTCGCGGTATTGACATTGACCAAGCCAGGCGTCGCCTTGCCAGTAAAACCATTGGCGTTGGAGAAACGGAAATCGGCCATGTCGTCACGATCTTCCGAATCCGGATCGCCGCCGCTGCCGTTGAAGTCATAGACTTCACCAAGCCCGTCACAGACAAAAGCATCAAAGACACGGCTGCCCATGGGCACCACTGGTTGCTGCCAGCGAGGGTCCGTTGGATTGAGCACTGGGCCGCTGGTGCCGACCTGACCGGCGTTGGCGCCCCAGTTATAGGCTGGAGCAGGGCTTTCGTCACGTTCACGGTAAATCACTTGACCGCTCGCGTTCCTAAAACGCTCGAGCGACGGCTTCACACGCAGGCGGTTGACCTGGGCATCAGTGCCGGTGAGATGCTCTTCTTCTCGACTCATAAACTCTGAGAAGGTCGTCAAGGTGGTGGCGTAGTCGGTGCCATTGCGTAAGGCAATTTCATGACCAAAGAGCCACACGTTGTTGAGTTCACCAACCTGCTCAAAGTTCCAATCTTTCTGCAACATCTGCATGGGGTACCAATAGCGACTGGCTGACCGATCAATGTTGCCGGTCAGTTCGATATCATTGCTATTGATCACAAGATCCTCCACCGTCGCATCTTGAGAGAACTCAGGCAGTTCATCAGTGCCACCAGATGAGGCTTGAGCTTGAGCTTGCCCATACCAACCTTTGTCAGGGATGTACCACCTGATTTGACCTTCCGGATCAAAATCACTTGCCGTTGTTTGCTCGATCGCGAAGTTAAAGAAGGTTGGCTTGCGCGCCCTGAGCGACTGAGCCCCGTTCGGAGGAACCCCTGCACCAGCAGGCCAGTAGTCGCGAAGGAACCAAGCTTCACGTGGGTTTGTTAGACCATTTTCAAAAGTCTCATCGTCAGGCGCCTCGGTCATGTTGAATCGCTGGCCACCTTTTAATCCGCCCAGTGGATCACCGGCGGCATCGTCACCCGGTTGACTATTGGGCATACCAGATTCACCGTCGAAGAAAGAGAGATCGGTATATGCAACAAGCGCGCCCGAAGCATCTGGCACGTCGACCGTGACTTGAGCTGGCTTGGTAATCACCCGATCAGCAAAGACATAGCGTGGATTCCGCTCATCAGGATCATACGTACCACTACCATCACGGTCGTATCCCCAACTGCGCGAAGCCCGCACCCACTGTGTCCAATGGGTAAAACGATCGGCATCGTTCTTTTGG
>CALCOW010000461.1 GCA_937899935.1 uncultured Phycisphaerae bacterium | reverse complement strand
TCTTTACAGAAAAGCCATGAACAATATAAACGGCAACAAACCCAATGATTGAACTTGAGTGTTGAATGAAAGATCCTGAAGAGCAAACACCCGCGATCGCTGTCCGGGGCGTGCGTCATACCTACCAACGACGCGGCGATCAAGTACATTTAAATGCCCTTGACAACATCACGTTCGAAGTACCGCAAGGTCAGTTTGTATGTATTCTGGGCCCCAACGGCAGTGGAAAGTCAACGCTTCTAAGTGCGCTTTGTGGTTTAATTCAGCCACATGAAGGCTCAATAGAGATCTACGGAAGTACTTCCGCCAAAAAGATCCGGCAGTCAATCGGCGTTGTGTTTCAGCGAGCCAGTCTTGATGGCGATGCAAGTGTCTTCGAAAACTTACGTGATCAGGCTGTTCTCTACGGTGTCGATTCTCAAATGAATCGAGTACTCATCAATAAACAACTGGAACAAGCAGGGCTTCTGGACACCGTTAGTCAATTCGTTCAAGTTCTCTCAGCTGGACAGCAACGCCGTATTGACTTGATTCGAGCCAATCTTCATCAGCCTCGTCTACTGCTTCTTGATGAGCCAACGGTCGGACTCGATCCCAATGCGCGATTAGCGTATCTTCAGCAACTTGACAGCCAAAGGCATAATGACCAAAAAACAATTCTGATGAGTACACATCTCATCGATGAAGCAAACGCAGCAGACCGAATCATCTTGATGCATAAAGGTCAGATCATTGCAGATGCCCCGCCAGCTCAACTACGTCATGCGGTCGGCCAGCGCCTCATAACGGTCAATGAACTCAAGTGGAGAGGCGATCAATGGGAGGGACCGGGTCATTTTTCTGCCACCGCAACCGGCTGGCAAATGCCGCTCAATGAGTCAGATGTACAGAAGATCACAGCGGTGCTCGCTGCCCAAGGTGTGTCTTTTTCGGTTGCACCACCCACCCTTGGTGATGCCTTTCAGCAACTCACAGGCCAGAGCTTAAATGAGCCGTCAAAAACCCGCCCAACAAGAAACGACTCCGAACACAAGGAGGTTGTTTCGTGAATACGGGGCCTCAAGATAACACTACCCCACGCCCTCTCTATGTGATTTTGGTGATCGCCCGTCGTGATCTCACTCGTATGTTGCGACAGCCGAGTCGAATCATAGCTGCCATTGGAACGCCAGCGTTACTGTGGGCATTTCTCGCTAGTGGTTTTGCGGATGCGATTAAACCGAGCCAGCTTGAGACTGAAAGTTACGACGCTTTTCTACTGCCAGGAATGATGATGTTAGTGGCTGTTTTTTCTGCTATTTTTTCTAGCATCTCATTGATTGAAGACAGAAGAGCAGGTTGGCTACAAGGTGTTCTTGTGTCACCTGCTCCGCGATGGACCATTACACTCGGCAAAATTCTTGGCGCTACACTTGTCGCCTGGGCACAAACGCTCATTCTTCTTGCCGGCCTACCATTCGTCGGTCTGACAACGGGAATATTAGGCATTGTCATTGCTGCATTTTCATCTCTGATCACGAGCTTTGCGATGGCAGGACTTGGTTTTCTATTCGCATGGCGCAGCCCATCAACAGCAAGCTTTCATGCTGTCATGAACTTGTTATTCATGCCAATGTGGCTTCTCTCTGGAGCTTTCTTTCCCATGCAAGGAGCCGTTCCTTGGCTTCAGTGGATCATGTGGATCAATCCCATGACTTGGTGCACCTCTGCTATGAGAGATGGTTTGGCTGATGGGCGACTTTCAACCGCCTTTCTTGCCATGTCTGTCTTCGCAGGGCTGATGTTTCTTTTTGCAACGCTGATAACAGCAATTCCGACAGATGTCTCACGTGAACCTCAAGTGAAACGTCGACGTCGAGCTTCCAGAATGAATGCTAGTTAGTCAGGTTTGTATATGCCCGATACGCCATAACGCGATCGGAATCAAAACAATCACCGGCAAAAATGCACTTTGCAGTGGTCCCAAGCCCGGCATTGGTGCAAGCATAACAATGGTTGTTCCCAACATAAGTGGAATGGCCGTGGCCGCACACAACATGCTTTTTAGTAAAAGATCACCGGGCAGACGCAATAGAAAAAATGGTAGACAAATGACTACCACAAGCAATGTCACCAATGCTCCAGAAAATCGTGAGTACCAAAAACGATTGATGGTTGCCTGATCTGTACCACCACCTGCATCAAGCATCTCAGATAACTGAGCCATGCTCAACATCCCTAAATAGTGACCATACTCACGAGCGGTCAGTGCTCTTGGCGAGAGATCTGTCGCATAGAAATCAACGCTGGAGGCACCTGGCTCCGGAATCCAATCACCAGATCCTGCAAAATCAAATTCCACGGCCCGTCCATCTTCCAGCACCCAGCCATGCTGCGCCTCGTCCCAGACGGCAGATTTTGCAGTAATGCGCCGAACCGTCTGGCCTTCTGCATTGCGCACCAATATCGCTGGTGATGAGAGTGAATCCGATTCTGGGGAGAAACCTGCAGCCAATAGAAGATTACCCTCTTCATCAGCCGTAAAGGGCACCACGAAATCTGAGACGCTTTCCTGACCTAGATTGGCATGGCCCCGCAACAGTAATGGAGCAACGCGTGGCAACATTAGTTCCTGATTGAAAAGTTGCAAGATGCAAAGAACGAAAGCAACACCCACAATTGGAATTCCAATCCGATGCAAACTCAGGCCCGATGCAAGAATGGCAATCAGTTCTCTGTTTCGCACCAGTTGAGATAGCGTAAAACCAATCGCTCCAACAATCGCAAGACCGTAAAGATACGCATAGAACTGAAAAAGCATCGGCCCGTAGAAGTTAATGGCCAACCACGATCCAGTAAAGAAATTGGCAACCATACCACTGTCTTCACCATTGATATCACGAGCTTTATTACTAAAGTTATCTAGATTGAGAACAAGATCAATTGAAACACCAAACAAAAATACGATGCCAAACAACACGAAGAAGTTGATCAAAAGACGAGTTGCTATGTAGCGATCAAGAATAAGCATAAGTCAATATTTTCTGCCAGGATTGAAGTCGGCTAGTGCCTACTTATCATCCGAGTAAGAAGACATACCCCAGCAAGTAGAATTACATTTCCTATCCACATCACAAAACAACCAAAATAGACTTGTCCGTCTCGCATCAATTGGGCCCCACTGGAAATAACCAAAAGATCGATGAGCGCTGGCAAGAAAGCCCACAAGTAAATAAATAGTGGCAAGCTGTGCTTTAGATAAATAGCCAGTGTCATGCCGAGCATAACAAGCAAGATTGCTGTAACAGAAATCGCATATCGAGTCTGCAAACGACTCTCGATCTCATTATCTAGTTCAATGATTCGATCTTTTAAGCGACGGGTGGCACGCTGGAGTTCTTCGGATGGAGCATCGATTTCCATCACCATTTCATTCAGTTCACTGGAATCGAGATCAATAAAGCCCTGCTCTTCAAGACCTGGTATCTCAAGTGGACCAAAGACCTGTTCACGTCTGACATTAAGAACACCACCATCTGGGATCTGATACACCGTGCTCCCACGCATCTTGAGGTTGAAGCTGATCGCATTGGCTGCACTTCCTATCTCCCGAGTAAGCTCGGCAGTTGGTGCCTCAAAACGTCGAACAGGCTCACCTTCATCGTACTGAATGACCTTAACAGGCTGTTCGCCAGCGCTCAAGATGCCATTTACTAAGGATGTTGCATCTAGTTCATAGGAATAGCGACCTACACCTAACTCAACTAAACGCTGGGTCTTTCCGGCAGCCAGCTGCTTGTTGACTTCTTTCCATGCAACGGCCTCTTCAATAGCATCAATCAGCCGTAAACGTACTTTTTCAACCTCGTCAAATTCATCTGGATTCTTCCGGAGCTTAAGAAGTTGCTCACGTGTCATTGAGCGCGGATCATCATTCAGAAACGAAGGCAAAATGATTGCTCGGGTTGGTTCAATCTCACGGGCACCCCGCAATTCGCCTGAAGCCGCAGAAAAAGACACAGCATCAGCACCGTGGAAGAGTTGCTACGAATGGATTCAAGGTCTCGAAAGCAAGGACATTATACAAATCCAGCTCGAGGA